>CAZMCL010000082.1:0-7268 GCA_964564375.1 uncultured Methanoregula sp.
GCAGGCTGCACCGCCCCGCAGGCAACCCCCCCGGCCCCGCAGTCAACTGCCGTTCCAACCCCGGCCGCAGTCTCGGAGTTCCCGGTCACGACCGTTGCGGTAAAGACTGCCGATATCGACACAACCGTCAATGTTCATTTCAACGACCTTGCCTGCCTCAATGTCCAGAAGGAACTGGGAAATGAGTATCTCTATCCTGATGAGAAGTACACCCTGTACGCGGCATCGCCCGGTGTAGCCGGTGTCAATGTCAACGTGATCTTCGTTGATGAGAACGATCAGCTTAGACTCCGGCAGATCAAGCCCCAGTGGGATGCGGTGAAGAAGACGTGGGTGTACGAGGGAATTGTACCACTTGCCCAGTTTGACGACATCACCGTCCCGCGGGAGAAGACCTTCACGATAAAGACCCAGAGCAAGTATTACATTTGTGCAGACGACCGCAAAGAGACCGGCCTCAATGACGTGATGCTCCGGGTGCCGGTCAAGCTCCAACGAAAATAATCCCCTTTTTTCCCATATCAGAAAAGTATAAGCCTGCATGATGACAGAGCACCCGGTGCTGATGTCTGCAGCAGATACCCGTTTTGCCCATATCCCCCCACGGCTGGCTGGCCTGGTTGACCTCGCGTATAACCTCTGGTGGAGCTGGCACCCCGAAGCCCGGATCCTTTTCAAGCAGCTTAACCAGCTGGCGTGGAAGGCGAGCATCCACAATCCGGTCAGGATGCTCCGCGACACCCCGCAGGAATACTTCCTTGCAGCTGAGAAGGACGAGGAGTACCTGCGGCGGTACGATATAATCATGAACCGCTTCCGGCGCTACATGAAGGCCACGACCGGCTGGTTCCGTGAGCAGTACCCGGAGAGCAAGACCTTAACTATCGCGTACTTCTCCGCGGAGTACGGCCTGCACCACTCCCTGCCCATGTATGCCGGAGGTCTCGGGTTCCTTGCCGGTGACCATCTCAAGGAGTGCAGCGATCTCGGCGTCCCGCTCGTTGCTGTGGGGTTCATGTACTCGGAAGGCTACCTCCACCAGCACATCCTGCCGGACGGCTGGCAGGAGGGGATCCAGGAGACGCTTGACCGGGACGCGGCGCCGGTCCAGCGGGTGGTGGATGACAACGGTAACCAGCTCGTGGTGCGGGTGCCCCATATCGAGCCCCCGATCTTTGTTGCGGTATGGAAGGTGGACGTCGGCAAGGTGCCGCTCTACCTCCTTGATACCGATATCCAGCTCAACGATGAGGAGAACCGGCGGATCTCCTCCAACCTCTACACGGCTGACCGGGAGGAGCGGCTCCGGCAGGAGATCGTCCTCGGAATTGGCGGCCGGAAGGTGCTGCACGAGATGGGGATCCTGTACTCGGCGGTCCACCTCAACGAAGGTCACCCGGCCTTTGCGCTGCTGGAGCGGATCCGGGAACGGGTGGAGCGGGGAATCCCGTTCGATGAGGCTGTCAACCAGGTCCGGCTGACGTCGGTCTTCACCACCCATACCCCGGTTGCAGCGGGCCACGATGCTTTCTCGCCGGAATTGATGGACAAATACTTCTCCCGGTACTACCCGGCGCTTGGGATTACCCATGAAGAGTTCCTCCGTCTCGGCCAGCACCCGGACTTTCCGGAGAGCGGGTTCAACATGACGGTGCTCGCCATGCGCCACTCTGCCTACCACAACGCAGTCTCGCAGCGCCACGGAGAAGTAACGCGGCTGATGTGGACGAACCTCTGGCCCGGCCTGCCGCCCGAGAAGAGCCCGATCGATGCGATCACGAACGGCGTGCACCTCCCGACCTGGATGAACCCGCGGATCGAGGATCTCCTTGATACTTACTTCTACCCGGTCACCCCGAACTGGCAGCAGGAACACGATGACCAGAGCATCTGGAACCTGGTGGATGAGATCCCTGATGAGAAACTCTGGAACCTCCACTTCGACCTCAAGATCAAACTCATCAACCGGATGCGGGAGCGCAAAAGGGTGAAGTGGGCAAAGATGCAGGAAGACCCCCGTTCGCTTGTTGCCGAGGGGCTGATGCTCAACCCGTCCATCCTTACCATCGGGTTTGCCCGCAGGTTTGCCACCTACAAGCGCTCCGACCTGATCTTTTATGATATGGAGCGCCTGAAGCGGATCGTCTGCAACCCGTGGCGCCCGGTCCAGGTAATCTTTGCCGGCAAAGCCCACCCTTCGGATTACGAAGGGAAACGGATCCTCCAGAAGATCTACCGGCTTGCGCAGGAGCCGGAGCTCGAAGGCCGGATCGCGTTTGTCGAGGACTACTCCGAACAGGTCGCCCAGTACCTTGTCCACGGTGTCGATGTCTGGCTCAACAACCCGGTACCGCCGCTTGAGGCGA
Source organism: uncultured Methanoregula sp. (assembly GCA_964564375.1). Taxonomy (GTDB): domain Archaea; phylum Halobacteriota; class Methanomicrobia; order Methanomicrobiales; family Methanospirillaceae; genus Methanoregula. Next base: position 2,367 of record CAZMCL010000082.1, read on the forward strand.
GCGGAACGAGCGGGATGAAGGCGGCGATGAACGGCGTCATCAACCTGAGTATCCACGATGGCTGGTGGCTTGAGGGCTACAACGGGAAGAACGGGTGGGCATTCGGGAATCCGGCGCCGGGCAGCGACCGGGACGCGGCCGATGCAAACGCCCTCTACGATATTCTTGAGCGCGAGGTGGTGCCGCTCTACTACTCGGCCTCGCTCGACGGGATCCCGCATGGCTGGGTAAAGATGATGAAGGAGTCTATCAAGAGCAATGCCCCCCGGTTCTCCGCCCGCCGGATGGTCAAGGAGTACGTCTCGAAGTACTACCCCCAGCTGGTAACGGGGGCAGACGTAGCCTACGCGTGCGTGCTCAGGAAGTGAACCGGAATTTACCGTCAGGGATGCGGTTCTTAAAACAGGCTCCCTGCCTTTTATTTATTATTCCCCGGCCTGCGGGTACATCATAACCCGGCAGCACTTTTTACCTGCAACTGCGTACACATTCATAATCAAAGGAGTGTGGAAATACACAGATGGAGCCTTACCCGATCCTTCTTGGCGGAGAAAAGAAGCAGACCAGCGAGACCATGGCGGTCCGGTTCCCGTACACGGGTGAGGTGTACGCCCAGGTTTGCCAGGCAGAACCAAACGATCTCAAATCCGCGGTCACGGCAGCCTGTGCCGGTTATGAGAAGACGAAAGTGATGACAAGCCACGAGCGCTCACAGATCCTCACCCGGCTTGCGGATGCGATCCACAAGCGCTCGGACGAACTCGCCGAAGTTCTCGTGATGGAAGGGGGCAAGACACGGAAGTTCGCGACAAGCGAGGTTGCCCGGGCCGTAACCACCGTCCAAACCGCAGCAGAAGAGGCAAAACGGATCTACGGGGAGGTTATCCCACTCGACTGGTGTGCCGACACAGCGGGCCGGACGGGCTTTATGCAGCGGTTCCCGCTCGGGCCCGTTGTCGGGATCGTGCCGTTCAACTTCCCGCTCAATCTTGCCTGCCACAAGCTGGCGCCGGCGATCGCGGCGGGAAATTCCATCATCCTGAAACCCGCGTCCGCAACGCCCGTATCGAGTCTCATCCTTGGCGACCTTGCAGTCGAGGCAGGTCTGCCGCCGGAAGCAGTCAGCGTTGTGCCCTGCACTGGTGCCCGTGCAGAGCAGCTGGCAAGGGATCCCCGCGTGGCGTTTCTTTCGTTCACCGGCTCATGCACGGTCGGGTGGCACCTCCGCTCGATTGCGGGACGCACGAAAGTTGGCCTCGAACTGGGCGGCAATGCCGCGGCTATCATCCACGAGGACGCCAATATCGATTTTGCAGCAACCCGGATCGCGACCGGCGGCTTTGTGAACGCTGGGCAGGTCTGCATCTCGGTCCAGCGGGTGTTCGTCCACCGCCCGGTGTACGAGCAGGCGCTTGCAAAAATCCTTTCAGCGGTGAAGGCGCTGAAGGTCGGCGACCCCCGCGACCCGGAAACAGACGTGGGCCCGATGATCGACGACCTCAAAGCGGAGGAGGCGTACCGCAAGGTTCAGGAAGCGCAGAAACAGGGGGCCCGGATCCTCTGTGGTGGCAACCTGAAAGAGAACCTGTTCGAGCCAATCGTGCTTGTCGATACTACACCCGCGATGCGGGTGAACAGGGAGGAGGTCTTTGCGCCGGTCATCTCGGTTGCTCCCTACGATGACTTCTCCGAAGCCCTCCGCGTTGCCAATGACGGGGAGTTCGGGCTGCAGGTTGGCATCTTCACCCAGAACATCAACCGGGCAATGCAGGCGTTCACCGGTATGGATGTCGGCGGTGTGATCGTCAATGACATTCCCACGTTCCGTGTTGACCAGATGCCCTACGGGGGAGCCAAAGGTTCCGGACTCGGGCGCGAGGGGCCGCGGTATGCGATTGAAGAGATGACCGAGATGCGTCTGATGGTCATCAACCGCGATGGCGGGACGGGATAATCCCCGCACTTGTATTTATTCGATCTTCAGGTTCTCCGGTAAGAACGACTGCATCAGCTGCTCGATGTGGCCAAAGGCCTTCTTGTGGTCGATGTAGATCCGGAACGAGCTCTTGTCCTTCATCAGGATTGTCAGGTAGCCGGAGAGCAGGACCGGTTTCTTCAGCTCGATCTTCTCGATGTTGTCTTTTGCCGCTTCGAAGATCTGGAGTTTCTCCAGGTCCTTGATCGATTTCTGGCGGGTATCAACCGTTGTGCCGAAGAGCTCATCCATCATGAACGTCCCGAACTTCACCCCTCCCTGCGCCGACTCGGGGTTGAGGTCTGAGCTGCGGATGATGAATATGCGCTTGTTGGTGGCATAAATGCCAAATCCCCCCGTAGAAGAACCAATGGCACCGGCGATTGCCCCGCCAACGCCTTCACCTGAGACTTTCAGCGTGATGCTCGAGATGCCACCAAGGTATTCCTCCGCTTCCATTCCCGGCTGGGGTTCGCCCACGGTGATTGCCTCGATTGCGGCGATGATTGTGCCCTTTGCATCATACACAGGAGAGCCCTTGCCCCAGAGGAGCATCGGCTTTCCCTGGATTTTCACGTGCTCCATTTCCCCGATGAAGGTGTCGCCGACTTTCTTGACGGGGGCAAGACCGGTCGGCGTGGTGCCGGGCGGGGCAATGATATGGTCGATGAGCATTGGGGAAGGCTTGCCGTAGAATGGGACCGCGTATTCCCGTCCCCCCTTGCCGATTATTTCTCCGGCCTTGACGCCGGTCAGCTGCTCCAGCGCCGTGTTCCATGCGATGATGACGCCCGTTTTGTCAACAGCAAAGACCGGGTTGTCGAGCGTCTGGACTGTCTCGACCAATCCTTTCCAATCGGCAACCTCCTCCACCTCCTCATTAGGTGCAGCTGGTGCCGTGACGGGAACGGCAGGCGCTGATTCTGGTGCCGGAGCGGGGGTTTTCGGGATTGCGGGTGCCTCAGGTTCCCCGATCCTGATGAGGCCTGCCGTGTCGCGCCCCGCTACCTGGTACTGGGTTACAGCCCCGTGACCGGAGAAGAACCCGTGGTAACTCCACTGGAGCAGGGCCGTCGTCCCTTCGGGTTTCTGGATCTTGTGCTCAAGCAGGATATCCGGCTTTATTGCCGAGAGTTCCTCCAGGTAACCGGTCACGTGGCTCCTGTCGTCACCAGGGATTAAGGTGAAGTAATTATCCTGCAGGATTTCCTCGTAGGACTTGTTAAAGAACCGCACCCCCGCCTCGTTGACAAACGCGATGGCTCCATCGGGGCTGAGGCGGCAGACGATATCCACCTGGGTCTCGATGACTGACTGGTAGAACTGCTCCCACTCCGCGATTTCGTGCTCGGCAGTTTTTTTGGGCACGCTTGTTTTGATGAAATCGATGAGCTTTGCTATCTCATGTGCGGTCTCGGCTCCCTTCTGCATGTAGTAATCCGCCCCGCAATTGAGGGCGTCGATTGCGATGTGGGCCAGCCGCTTTGCCGTGATCATCACGAAAAGAGATTGGCAGCCGCGGGCCCGGATCTCTTTTAAGAGGTCGACCCCGTCAATATCCGGCATCGCATAATCGGAAATGATGACATCGAAGTATTGTGCGTTGATGAGGTCAAGGGCATCGGCGACGGTCAGGGCCGTGGTGACACTGAACCCCGGCTCTCTCTCAAGCTTTTGCTTAAATGCGTCCAGAAACAAGGCCTCGTCATCAATGCACAGGATGGAGATGGTATTGGGCTGCGGCATGGATATCCCCAAATGTTCAGTGACACTCTATACGTTTTAAGTAAAAAACCGTTACGTAATTATATTCAGGAATTGTATTGGCTGGCTGGAATCCGGTATCAGCCGGTAGTAAACGGGGAGTTGTATGCAGGTAGCAGTTGTTGGTGCGGGGGATGCAACCCCGGAAGAATATGCAGCAGCCCATGCGGTAGGTGCCCTGCTGGCAGGCAAAGCAACCCTTGTCTGCGGGGGAATGGGCGGTGTGATGGAAGCCGCCAGCAAAGGGGCAAGGGAGAAGGGAGGCCGGACGGTCGGCATCCTCCCGGATACCGGTAACGGCAACCCGTACCTTGACATTGTTATCCGGACCGGACTCGGCCACGCCCGGAACGTTCTCGTAGTCCAGTCGGCCGATGCGGTGATCGCAATCGGGGGCAGCCACGGTACGCTCTCCGAGATCGCGATTGCCCTGAAGCTGAAAAAGCCGATCTTCGGGCTTGGGTCGTGGGACATTCCCGGTGTCATCGGGTGTGCCGGGCCGGAGGATGCGGTGGCGCGGGCGGTTGAATCAGTACAGGAAAAAGACGAATAACTTCTGCCATAATGTCATCATTAAAACGCTGGCGCTCTTTTGCGCTTCGCTTCGTACGCTCGTGGCACCCCTTGATGCGATGATGACGTATTGCCTGTAACCTCCTGCGTTCTTATCGCCAATTGTGCACTGTCTCCCCATTGCAGGGGGACTGGTGGTGCAAGGAGGGGGATCAGCACTTTAGTAAAATGAGTCTGGAGCTTCTTCGTATGGTATTGATTCATATTTGAATTCCATTCCAGTTCTATTTCGATAAACTGTCCCCCGACCACCACCCTTATTCTCCCCTGCCACAAACTATCTCTCAATGCGAATCGCGTTCGTCAACTCCTGTCAGGACAAGGCAGGCACAAACATCCGCTATCACCTTGAACAGCTGTTGGATGACCCGGCCGGGACATGGCAGCGGGTGGATCGAACGTACACGTTCCACGATACTGAGGAGCGCCTTATCAATGCAGCAGGGATCGATTCCGGCATGGATGCGGATCTCATCATTTTCATCTCCCGTCATGCCAGCACAAGACCGATGCCGGTCCTCACTGTCCACGTGACCGGGAATTACCGTGCAGCGGAACTGGGTGGGACGCCTGGAACCCTGACGCCAACA
>CAZMCL010000083.1:0-7187 GCA_964564375.1 uncultured Methanoregula sp.
GCCTCTTTTGAGATAAGCGAAGTCGGGGTGCCAAAAAAGCCCCGCTCCACGAAGAGCCGGAGTGCGGTTTTCAGGATCGCCTCCTGCTTGTCGCTGCCCGGGTCAGGCATGGGACTTCTCACCCGTGATGGCCCGCTTCACTGCACCTGCCTTGTTCATGAGCCAGAGCCCGCCTTTGAGGACAGGGACGACAATTGGGATCACCATCCCATCCATCTCCCGCGATACCTGCTTCATGAGTTCGGGGATGGGGAGATGCTGCGGGCAGACCTTTTCGCACTTCCCGCACTGCCGGCAGAGCCCCGCATATGACACCTGCCCCATGAGCCCGCCATGGCGCCCGATATACTGGAACCTGCCGGCCCGGTCGTGGGGGAAGAGGTGGTGAGTATTGTACTCGGCAAAGCAGCCCGGTATATCAACACCGAACGGGCAGGGCATGCAGTACCCGCAGCCGGTGCAGCCAACCTTCATCAGGCGCTTGTACTCGTCCCGGGCATGTTCGATGGTTGCCAGTTCCCCGGGGGACAGCGAATCGGGCAATGCCGTCTCCGCAGTCTCAAGGTTCTCGTCGATATGCGCTTCCTCGTTCATGCCGGAAAGGACAACCGTCACTTCCGGGTGGTTCCAGACCCAGCGGAGCGCCCATGCTGCCGGCGAACGTTTCACGGGAGCGCCGCCCCAGATCTCCTGCACGGACGCCGGTGCTCTCCCCCCAAGGTTGCCACCCCGCAGGGGTTCCATGATGATAACGGCAAGCCCCTTTGATGCCGCATACTCCAGACCTTCGGTCCCCGCCTGGTTCTTCTCGTCAAGGTAATTGTACTGGATCTGGCAGAACTCCCACGGGTACGCGTCCACGATCTCTTTGAATTCGGCGATTGTTGCATGGAAGGAAAACCCGGCGTTCCTGATCCGGCCGTCCTTCTTTGCAGCGTTGAGAAACTCAAGGACGCCAAGGTCGACAAGGCGCCGGAACGCGGTCCGGTTGAGGGTGTGGAGGAGGTAGTAGTCGATGTGATCGGTCCGGAGGGTTTTGAGCTGCTCGTTTAAGATCCGGTCCATGTCTTCCCGGGTTTCGACAGACCAGTGCGGGAGCTTGGTTGCGATCCGGACTTTCTCGCGGTAGCCATCCGCGAGCGCCTTTGCCAGGATCGGCTCGCTTTTCCCCATGTGGTAGACCGGCGCGGTGTCGAGATAGTTGACCCCGTTGTCAATGGCGTGCCGGATCTGCTTAATCGTGCGCACCTCATCGATACCCCGCCCCTTTGACGGGAAGCGCATGCAGCCGAAACCGAGGATGGAGAGGCGGTCGCCGGTTTTTGGGACAGTTCGGTATAACATGGTTTCACCATAAATTGACTAGTCAGTCAATTGTTGGCGAAGCCCCTATTTAATGCTGTGGGAATCCGGTCTGCACGAAACCGGGCCAGTCCCGGTTCGCACGCATTGCGGCACTTCCCATCAGAGAGAAAAAAGAACCTTTTTATCATGCGGTGAGCAGTATTCAGATAAGCAATCCCTTATTTTAAAAAAGGGGGTAAATGGAAATGAAAAACAGCTCTATTCTTGTCATACTGCTGGTTGTCCTGGCGGGGTTAGCCCTTACCTGCGGCTGCCAGTCCAACGGGCCGGCCGCGGACAGCAGTCCCGCAGGCACAGTACCTTTACCGGACGCCGGGGTCCGGATCATAACCGAGGAGTTCCCGCCTTTCAACTATGCCGGTCCGGACGGGAAAGCAACCGGGCAGGCAACGGACGTGGTGAACGCAATTCTCGCCCGGCTTAACCAGAAAGCCAAAATCGAGATCCTGCCATGGGACGAAGGGTACAACGCGGCTCTTGCCGGGCCGGATGTTGCACTCTTCTCGACCGGGCGGACAGATGAACGGGAGCACCTCTTCAAATGGATAGGACCCATCGCATCCTATGATTACGTACTTTATGCACGGAACGGCTCGGGCCTTACGATAAACAGTCTCGAAGCGGCCAAGAAGGCAGGCATGATCGGGGTGGTGAAGGATGATGCACGGGACCAGTTCCTGCAGGAGAATAAATTTACAAATATCCTGACCTGCGAGAACGACGGCGAATGCCTCCGGAACCTGGTTACAAAAAAGACCGATCTCTGGCTTGGCAGTTCGGCAAATTCTGCCTCATTTGCAAAGGAAGAGGGCATTGATACGACCTCATTTGTCGCGGTCTACCCGGTCAGGACCGTCAATGTGTATATCGCATTCAGCAACGACACATCCGACAGCGTGATCGCCAGATGGCAGAACGCCCTTGACGCGATGAAACGCGACGGGACATTTGATACTATCAGGCAGAAATACGGGATGAAAACCGCTACAGTGGCTGCCGTCCCCGCATCGGCAGGAGACCAGGCCGATCTTGCGCTTTCCTCCATGATCGCAACAACCGACAGCCGCCTCATCGCGATCCTGCGCACCTATGAAGTACTGGTCATAACTGCGGATGTCCAGACCAACAGCTGGGAGAAGGTAAAGCCGCTGCTTGCCATCCTTGAGGCAAATGAACCGGATGCCCGTACCTGGTACGCCCTGCCGGACGGCTCCTATTACACAATAATTGACGGGCTGACAACCGCGAACCTCAGGAGCCGGTCCTATTTCCCGACCGTGATTGGCGGCGAAGTGTCGGTCGGGACTGTTGTGGTGAGCCACTCCACCGGGAAAAATACTGCTATTGTTGCGGTGCCGGTAAAAGAGAATGGTGCAGTATACGGCATCCTCGGGGCATCGGTGTATCTCGATACCCTGACCGATACGCTCCGGAGTGAAATTCCGGAGCCGTTTGTCTTTTACGCGATTGACAAAGAGAGCAAATTTGCCCTTCACTCGGAAAAGGGACAGATCTCCCGGGATATCACTACAATCGGCGCCAGCACATCGTTTGGAAAGGCGCTCCAAACAATAAAGACGCAGGAGAGCGGCGATGTTGCGTACGAGGACGGGGGTCTCAGTTACCGGGCAAAGTTCCGCACGTCGCCCCTGACCGGCTGGCGGTTTGTGGTGGCGTGGCCGGAGACGGCGTGAGCCAGGGGCTGGCGTTCTCTTTTTTTTATATTGTTGAAAAAACTGCCCGGGAGATATCCTTAATCGCTACGATGGGGGCTGATGCCCCCATACCCCCGATGAAGAGGGGAGCCGCCGCCCCGGAGGGCGCCCCGCGGCGGCCTCAATTACTGGTGTTTAAAAAAACCAACAAGGTCCTTGAATGCACCCATCCCCTCATAGAAACAGGGAGAGAGAGCTTTTCAACCACCTTCGGAACCCCCCGCCTCGAGAACTGCCAGCCAGTGGCGGCAGTTCGAAAGGGAGGGGGGACTGGGGGGAAATCCGCTCATCATTACGAAACGAAAAACTGCAACCCTTAACGTAACGATTGTGGATTGTTCAATTGAAAAAAAGAAATTAACAGCCGCTCCTGAACAGCTCCCGGACCATCTCCGGGATCTCGGAGACGCGGGATGCGACCGGCACGCCATGTTTCTTTAAACGGGCAATCTTGGAGCGGGCATCGCCCTCGCCGCCCTCGACAATAGCACCAGCGTGACCCATTCGCTTGTCCGGCGGGGCCGATACGCCGGCGATGTAGGAGACGATGGGCATGTTTGTGGACATTGCCCCTTCCTCCTCAAGGTTGCCGCCAACTTCGCCGATGAGGACAACCGCTTTTGTCTCGGGGTCCTTCTCGAAGCGTTCCAGCACATCGACAAAGGTCTGGCCGATGACCGGGTCGCCGCCAATCCCGACAACGGTGCTCTGGCCGATGCCGGCCCGGGTCAGCTCGTCCACGACCTCGTATGTGAGCGTCCCCGAGCGGGAGATGACGCCGACATTCCCACGTAAGAACAGATTGGATGGCATGATCCCCATCTTCACCTCGCCGGGCGAGAGGAGCCCGGGGCAGTTGGGGCCGATCACGCTTGCGCCTTCCATCTTCGCGTAAGCGACCGCCTTCATCGTCTCCTGCACCGGAATGTGCTCGGTGATGCAGACGATGGTTGAGATACCGGCGTTTGCCTCCTCCATGATAGAGTCTGCCGCAGCCCCGGCGGGGACAAAGATGACCGCCGAGCCGATGTTGTGGTGTTTCATCGCGTCCTTGACGGTATTGTATACCGGCACGCCGTGCACCTGCTGGCCGCCCTTGCCCGGGGTCACTCCCGCGACAACACCTTTGCCACCAACTTCTTTTGCATACGCGTTCATCAGGCCAATGTGGAACTCGCCCTGCTTTCCGGTCGCGCCCTGTACGAGGACCCCTGTATTCTTGTCGCCGTAGATCATGCGGTTACCTCGACTGCTTTTTTGACCACAAGGTCCATCGTGTCCAGCATCTCGTAGCCCTTTTCGGAGAGGAGCCTGCGGCCCTCCTCTTCGTTCGTGCCCGCGAGACGGACAATTACTTTCTGGGAGATGCCCGCAGCAATGATCCCCTTTGCCACCTCGTCGCACTTGGTGATCCCGCCCAGCAGGTTCACGACAATGACCTTGACCGCGGGGACGCTTGCCACGAGCCGGACCGCGTTCATCACGCGCTCGCTCTCGGCCCCGCCACCGACATCAAGGAAGTTTGCGGCCTTCCCGCCATAGAACTCGATTAGATCGAGGGTTGCCATGGTGAGCCCGGCGCCATTGCCAATGACCCCGATTGCGCCGTCGAGTTCCACGTAGGAGAAACCGTGCTTCTCGGCTTCCCGTTCCCGTTCCGAGAGGCCGCGGTTGACCGTGATCCCCTGCCGGCCGAGCGCATTGTCATCCACGATGATCTTTGCATCCGCGGCAAAGACACCATTCGGGGTCGTCACCAGCGGGTTGATCTCAGCAAGGAGGGCATCTTTGTCGATGAAGATCTGGTAAAGCTTGTTAACGATCGGGCCTATCTCTTTTGGTGCCTTCCCGATAAGTTCGCGGATCATGAACGGAGGGAGGTCACGCATCATCGGGTTTGCCACAACCTTCCGGATCAGATCCGGGTTCTCCTTAGCGGTGATCTCGATCTCGACCCCGCCTGCCTCGGTGAAGAGGATAAGCGGCTGCTTGCTGGAACGGTCGACCATGATGGAGAGGTAATACTCGTGCTGTATGTCGAGTTTCTGCTCGGCAAGGATCTCCTTCACGGGCAGGCCCTTGATCTGTTTTCCGAAGAGCTCCTGTGCCACTTTTGTCCCGGTTACCTTGTCGGCCATCAGGATCCCGCCGGCCTTGCCCCTGCCACCGACATCGACCTGTGCCTTGAGGACGAACGCAGTACCGAGTTCATCCAGGTGTGGGGTAAGTTCGTCGGGCGATCGGATCAGGAACCCGGCCGGGACGGGGATCCCGGCCGCTTTAATGACGTTCTTTGCTTCGTGTTCGCGGAGTTTCATGGTTGCTTCCCCAGCTGCAGGCCGAGCTGCATGGCTTTTACGTTGAGCTCCTCGGTCCCTTTCGGCACGGAGGCGAGGATGGCTTTTTCGAGCGCTTCTTCGCTGACGACATGGATCGAGGCAACCAGCGCCCCGAGCATCACGATGTTTGCGACAATGGCCTTTTTCAAAGTCCCCTTTGCCTCATCGGTCGCGGGGATCTCGATGCACCGGCACTTCGGGCGGGAGTGGACGAGGGTCGAGTCGACGAGCATCACGGCAGGATCTTCTGCCACCGCTCCGTATTTCTCGAAGCCCTCCTGCGACATGATGACGTAGATATCGGGATTGGCTACCTTGGGATAGAGGATCTCATCGTCATCGATGACAACCTGGCTCATCGATGCCCCGCCCCGGGCCTCGGGGCCGTACACCTGCGTCTGGACAGCGAACTTGTTGTCGTACATGACCGCAGCCCTTCCGAGAATGACGGCCGATAGGATGATCCCCTGCCCGCCAAACCCGGAGAACCTGACCTCCGTTCTCATGGTTTTACCCCCATCGCCGGACGGTTCCGGCGCGTAAGTTCCCCGACAACAAACATGTCCTCGGGGATGTGCTCGCCGTTCTCGAGCATCCGGTCGCGTTTTACCTTCAGGAGCGAGTGGGCCCGGAGGTACTCGACATGGTCCATGACCTGCCGGAACTTATTCCGGCGCCCGAACGCCGTGGGGCACTGGACGAGCGCCTCGATAAAGGAGAAGCCGGGGGTCTCAAGACCCGCTTTTACCGCTTTTTCGAGTTCCTTGACGTGGTACGAGGTCCAGCGGGAGACATAGTTCGCTCCTGCGGCTGTTGCGAGCTCACAGAGATCGAAGGGCGTCTCGACGCACCCGTAGGGAGTTGTAGTGGAGAGGCATCCCTTTGGCGTGGTAGGACTCCCCTGCCCCCCAGTCATCCCGTAGATCTGGTTGTTCATGCAGACCACCGTGAGGTCAATGTTGCGCCGGCAGCCATGGATGAAGTGGTTGCCGCCGATGGCCGCAAGGTCGCCGTCTCCGGTGAAGACAACAACGTGCAGGGCCGGGTTTGCCATCTTAACGCCGGTGGCAAACGCAATGGCCCGGCCGTGCGTGGTGTGGAGCGAATCGGTGAGGATATAGCCGGAGGCACGGGATGAGCAGCCGATGCCTGAGACAAAGATGGTCTCCTCCTTCTTCCATCCCATGGAGTCGACCGCGGCAAGCGTGCAGTTGATGATCGTCCCGTTCCCGCAGCCGGCACAGAAGATGTGCGGGAGCCGGTCCTTGCGGTACCAGTCCTCGTAACTCATGGTGTTTCCTCCAGTGCTGCCACGAGTTCTGCGGGCGTGTGCAGCTCGCCGCCGAGCTTGGGGATGCTCTTTACCGGGACGCAGACATGCCGCTCGATCTCGCGGGCGATCTGGCCGAGGTTCATTTCAGGGACGAGGAAGCGCTTCGCGTTTTTGAACTTCGCGAGGGCTTTTTCCGGGAACGGCCAGACGGTGCGGATCCGGAGGAACCCGATGTTTTTGTCTTTCCTGTCATGCAGCACCTGCTGGACCGTCCTCACGGGGCCGCCATACGCAACAAAGACCTGCTCCGCGTCCGGGTTGATGATATCGTAGTCTGCCATCTCGTCCCGGGCGTTCTCGATCTTGCAGAACCGGATCGAGCAGTCCTCGGCCTGGGCGATCTGCACGGCGTCGCCCTCGGCGATGCCCAGATCCAGCCCCTCGAAGTGCAGGTTTCGCACCGGCCGATCCGGCGCCTCGCCTTGGATGCTCAGT
>CAZMCL010000084.1:0-7175 GCA_964564375.1 uncultured Methanoregula sp.
TGGGAGACACGGTACCGTGCTGCTGAAGCCCTTGGGAGAATTGCTGATGAGAAAGCTGTTCAGCCGCTCATACAGGGCTTAAAGGACAACCGCGACCATGTGCGGTACATGGCAGCCAAAGGGCTGCGTGTTCTGGGAGACTCTGATGCAATCGAGCCGATGATCATTCTCTTAAAAGATGAGAACTATTACGTGCGCATAATGGCAATACGGGCACTTGGGGCAATCGGCGGAAAAAATGCAACCGATGCACTGAATGCTGCGCTCGAGACGGAAACGGACGAGAAGGTCAGGGAAGCAATCACCGAATCCCTGAAATAACCAAAATTTTTCCCCTGCCGGGGCGATTCTAGCGAATATGCTGCCAGCCGACCCCCTGCCGGATCGAATAGATCTCTTTTTCAATAACGGATAATAAATCAGAACTCAATAAATCTGTTCATTTGGCAGGTGGCAAATAACATGGCATCAGTGTCCCCGGATACCCGGCTGATGGAAGCGGTCGATTCCAATAGCTTCGAAGCGGTACGGGTAGCTGTTGCTAACGGGGCTGATATCAATGTGCGGGGAGCCCATGGGGAAACCCCGCTGATCAAGGCCATCCTTTGTGATGATCCCCGTATCATCCGCTTCTTACTTAAACGCGGGGCTGATGCGAACCTTGCAACCATGAACGGGTACAGTCCGCTCACATTTGCCTGCCTCCAGAATAATTTCGAGTACGTACGGAGTATCCTTGCCTGCCCGGTGGACCTCTCCGGGAAGACTGAAGAAGGCTGGACCCCGTTGCTCGTGGCATCTACCAACTCGTCCATTTTTTATGACAATATGGATCACGAATTTTTCAAGGCCCTCATCGAGATCGTACACAAATATTCTAAGTACCACCCGGATTACAACCCGGTACGGATCGTTTCCCTCCTCGTGAAGTCCGGTGCAGATCCCAACGTGTCCAACATGTTCGGTACCACCTCCCTGATGGCAGCAGCCAGCATGGCTAACTTTGAGATCACAAAAGAGCTCATCGAGCACAATGCTGCAGTTGATCTCCGGGACACGGAAGGAAAAACTGCCCTTACCTACGCTGTGATTTCTACCATTGAGGAGCTGATCGACAGTTTGATCCACTTGCGGCTGGTCAGTTCAACGATCAAGCTCACCGATTTTATGACCCCGGCGATGCTTGTCCAGCTCAAGCCGCAGTTTGAGCCGCAGAAGGAGTTGTGCGTGAACCATCTCCTCGAGAACGGGGCAGATATCCGAAGCAGGGACAAGAAAGGGATCACGATCCTTACTCATGCCGCAAGGACAGGAAACCTCAATGTGGTCAAGAATCTTGTGGGGCATGGGGCAAATATCCATGAGAAATCTCCCCGGGGGATCACCGCGCTCTATGCAGCGGCCATCAACGGGCACACGGATATCGCCGGTTTCCTGCTTGATGAAGGAATGGATATCGACGTACGGCTGAACGATGGTGAGACCCCGCTTATGGCAGCGGTCTGGAATGGGCAGGTGGACATGGTGGATCTCCTCCTGAAACGTGGAGCAAACGTGCATGCCAAGAAAGTGACGCCCTACAAATCCTCCGGGGAGTCAAGCCTTGTCTGGGCTGTCCACCGGCACCGTAATGAGAAGAGTGAAAACTACGACATCATCTTTCAGTTGCTGGCTGACGCCGGGGCAGAGTAGATCCGGCATCCGCCGACTGCCGGTACCGAGCAGGTTCGTATTGGTGGTATATCGATGGCGAATACCGATAAGCAAAACCCGCAGGGACACACCTTCTCGCAGTACATCCTGCTGTGCATGGTTGTACTCATCCTGTGTGTTGTCGGTTTTCTCACGATCAGTGATTATCTCTATACAAAGAGTAATTTCGATCGCGAGGAGGGCCTGCTCCAGGTCCAGACCGAGCAGAACATCGAGCAGGCAATCCGGCTCAAGGACGCTTTATGGAACACCTATGATGCCAGCCTGAACCAGCAGATGCACGAGGGACTTGATCTGGTATCGGCAGAGTACGAGCGCTCGGGCAGCAATCCGGCATGGATGGATCTCGATTCGGTAAAAAAGCGCATCGGTGATGAATTCGATATTTACATCATCGATGAGTCAGGTGTCATTATCTACACTACCTATGCGCCGGAACTGGGCATGGATTTCAAGACCATCCCCTCATTTTACCAGTACCTGACAAAAGTCCGCAACGCCGAGGGATTCTTCCCGGACCGGATCGTCAATGAACTGATGGGGGAGGGCAAGTTCCGGAAATATGCCTACCAGCCGACACCGGATCATCAGTATATCCTTGAACTTGGGCTGACCGGGCAGAGCTTCGAGAACGTGAATGAGGCGGTGCTGGTCAACGATAATATCAATACGATCGTTGCACTCAATCCCTACGTTGATGGCTACCGGATCTTCAACACATTAGGGCGGCAGAGCGAAGATAACAGCCTGCCGGACCCGGCAGTGCAGGACGTTATCAAAGAGGTGATCCGGACCCGCTCGACAGTCGAGGTCGCCGATCCGGAAAACGCCATCAAACGCCGTTACCTGTTCATTGATCTTGAGGATGAGACCTATGGATCGGATCCAAGCCGGATTGTAGAGATAACCTATAGCGAGAAGCTGATCTTAGAGTCGCTCAATGGGCTCCTGCTCTTCCACCTTTTGACTGGCGCAGCAGCGATCCTCATGGGTTGCATTATCGCATTCTGCCTCACCCGATGGATCACCCGGCCGGTGCAGGAGATCGTCTCGGATATCGAGATCATCTCCCATGGCGATTTGGACCATCGGATCCGTCCTACAGAGAACCGTGAGTTTGCCATCCTGGAAACGAGTATCAACACGATGGTGGACTCCCTCAGACATGCCCTCCAGAAGATGCAGGATGATGAGATCTTCAAAAGGAGATGATCGATCAGCTGCCGGTCGCTGTCTTTATCAAACGGGTTGATACCGGTGAGTACATCTTCTGGAACCGGACCAGCGAGAAGATTTTTGCAATCCCTGCTGCAGCAATCATTGGTAAAACGGACCGGGATGTTTTCCCAGCGTCCATAGCATCCGACATTGAAAATGAGGATCTCCAGATTATCAGGAATCCCCATGAGGTGAAAAGCAAGGTTGAAGACTCCGGGCTCCCCGGCGGCGCGGTCCTCCACATGATTATGGTACCAATCCTGGATTCGAACAAAAAACTCCAGTTCATCCTGGGTATCTGCGAAGATGTGAGTCACGAGAACATCAACCTGAAGATGGACCTGCTCTTCAGCCTCACGCGCCACGATATTCTTGATAACCTATCGGTTATCATGAACCACCTGGAACGGGCACAGCTCATCAATACCCACGATGAAATGCAGATGTTCTTTGCAAAGACCCTCGGGTCGGTTTCCTCGATCAGGAACCAGATCTCCGCAATGCGGGCGCTCCAGGACAGGGGGCTGGTCTCTCCCACATGGCAGTCGGTGCAGAAAGTTATGAATGATGCACTGGGGCTGTTGCCCCACCACAATGTTACGATAGAACAGGACCTCGCGGGCATTGAAGTGTATGCCGATCCACTTCTGCCCAAGGTCTTCTCACTCCTGCTGGAGAACTCTTTTAAGAGCGGCGGACCCGCCCTCTCGATTATCCGTATATCAGCACGGGTAAGCGATGACACCCTTCATATCATGTATCATGATGACAGTATGGGTGTGCCCGAAGCAGATAAGGAGGCAATTTTTAATGTGGCGGATAATGCTCCCACTATGCGCGCGCTCTTTTTAATCCGCGAACTGCTGGGTTACACGGGTATCACCATCCACGAAATCGGGATTTTTGGCAAAGGAACTATTTTCGATATTCGTGTGCCAAAGGACAAGTTCAGGAAAAAGTAGGTCCCTCCCTCTGCTGCAATACAACTTGGGATGGTGATCTCTCTGACAAAAACCCGGCACATATCGCCTTGCCGGCTCCAATACAGCTACCCTGCTGGTTCCATGATTCAACCGGGTGGATTTTGGGAATATTTATCCTGACGGTGCAGATGGATACCCAGAGGGCTCTTGTATGTCGAACAATTATGTAATCAAACGATACCATGGTCAGAACGTCACGGTAGTCGGGGTAAGCAGGAGGAAAAAATATCTGACGATATTTGTAATCCTGCTCATAGCCGGAATATCAGGAATGGGTTATCTTCTCTATTCGTCCGGATACTTTGCCCCCGACAACCCTTCCATTGCCCCGAGGCTCGCTGACCGTATCAATCTTGAGCGGCAGGCAAATAATCTGCTTCCGGTGCAGGGAGACTCTTCGCTGTCATATCTTGCATACACGAAAAGCCAGGAAGTGAAGATCTCCCAGTTTAATTATGCACAGGGGGCAAACGCGAATCCTGATGCATCAACCAATATCATCATAATCCCAAAAATAACCTGGGCGCTCTCGAATAAAGATTTCCAGCAGCAGGTTGGCGATTCAATAGAAAACAAGGACTCATCTTTCCGGAACAATCTCCTGAATTCAAAGTATAAAAGTATTGGGATAGGGGTGAGCAGTGACAACTATAACTATTACATTGTCACAAAATGGAAGGAAACCTAGGATTTTCCACCCGTATTTTTTTGGTAATTTTACCCTGTTATCAGGAAAAAGTCCAAATATTTTTCGAGACTAACATTACGTAAATATGCCTGATGTTGTCGAGGCTGCCCGCCTGCTCGATATTCTCGGAAACAGGAACCGGCGGCGGATCATCGAACTCCTTCGGCAGAAGCCCTGTTTTGTGACCGAGATCTCAGACACCCTGATGCTCTCTCCCAAAGCAGTGATCGACCATCTCCAGATGCTGGAGCGGGAGACGATCCTTGCCTGCCAGATCGATGACCGGCGAAGGAAATACTATTATCTTGCCCATGATATCCTCATCGATGTCAGTCTCAAGGAGATCCGGACCGTAAGTGCAGTGACTATGGAGGATGACGAGGAGAATGAACGGCTGAAACGATCGGTTGCCATGCTCGGCCGCATGATCAAGGCCCATGATAAGATCTTATCAAACCTCGAGCAGATTAACCACGATATCGACATAAAGATCCATGATCTTGCCCGGAACCATAAGGATTTATTCAGGGGCGAACGAGAGGTAACTGTAGTTATCGCACTCTCACATGATTCCCTGACCCTTCCGGAACTGGCGGATGCAACGGAGGTTCCAAAGGACGCCCTGACAGAGATCCTCCGGAAGTTCGAGCGGCGGGGAATCGTCAAACGCGAAAAAGAGCGGTACACGCTCAGAGGTGTCCATGCAGAATAATCCGAATGGTCCCTACGATGATGTGTTTGGCAATCTTGCAAAGATTGTTGAAGATATCGTAAAAAATCTGCCGGAGAACCAGCAGGCCCGGGTTATTGGTTATACCATCATCACCCGGCATGCTGTTGGTGACGATCCCGAAATATTCAGTGCAGGAATGCCCGGAGATGATGGAGAGATCCCGTACGAGGTCGTGGAGACCGAAGATGATCTTTACATCACGGCAGCGCTGCCATCCAATCCAAAAAATGCCCCTATTGCGGATATCGAACCTGACCGGGTCAGGATCTGTGTTGACGAGCAGATCACGACCGTCATGCTCCCTCACCCGGTCGACCGGATCCACAGCACCTATCGCGTCCACCGCGGGGTGATGGATATCTCGCTTAAAAAAGTGCGGATCCGGTAAATCTTGTGTTTTTCAAACGTTTGTTCACGTTTGGTGTTTCCACAATGGGTATTTTTTTGTATCTGTAGGTTATGCGAGTTTCCAGACCGCCCTGTCCTCTCCGTCAAATACAATCTCGACATAGGTATCCTCCGGCTTGAGTGATGCAGGCACTTCATAGATGAGGTATCCGTCGATAGCATTACCCTTTCCGGGAAAAACAAAATCCTGGGTTGTTGCATGGGAGTACCCGTAATCCTCAACATATTCCTGCTTGAAAAAATCGGAGTTCTTTTCAATCTCATAAATTTCGACCGCAGTGGCCTCCCGGTCACCTGCCTTGTTGGGAAGGTAATGTGAGGTATCGACCCGGTAGATATTGCCGCCATAATGGACTACGATCATGTTGGACTTTGGATACGGGTACCCATCTGAACCAATGTTCTCGATATTTACAAAGATCAGCAGGTACTTGTTCCCGGCCCGTGGCTTCTGGATGTAATACTTGTTGTCCAGATCATTATGCCACTGGTACGTCTCGTTTATCCAGTATCTGTACACCGTTGCCCGGCTGGCATATTCACTCTCGTTATTGAAAGAGAATAATTCCCTGAGGGCAAACGCATCCGGGAACGGTTCCGGTGGGGGAGTTTGTTCTACCGTTGTCACGACCGTGACTGGCGTGGGAGCCGGGGTCGGAAAGGAAGTGGGAGCTGGTGTCGGCTGGCCGGTCAGGTCTGGCAGGGTGCCGTCCTCGAGTTTTGGCAGTACAACCATGATCGCAACTGCAATGATGACCAGGATAATTACGATGCCGGCGATGATCTTTACCGAAAATTTCCCCGCGCCTGCACCGGACGGGGCCGGATATATACCGGAACCGTCACCGGAAACCAGGGTCACATCTGCTGGTGCTGCAGCCACAACCGGCGTTACCGTTTCAACGGGTGCACCGCAACTCTCGCAGAACCGCATACCCTCCTTAAGTTTCGCACCGCAGGCAGTACAGAACTGTTGTCCCATACCAGTAACCGGTATCCTGATAGGATAAAAAACTGGTGAAAAAATTATGCCCTGACCGGCAGGTCTGCCGGAGTCCACTGGGTGAGATCCTTTTTGTCCCGCATCTCGTGGAACTGCCGGAGCGATACCGTGATGTCCCGGGTGAAAGCGAAGTAACCAATCTGGGTTGTCCGGCATAATTTCATAGCCATATCCATGAGACCCCGGGGATCCGGTCGTGCCTCGCCAAGCCAGATATGGAAGATGTTGCCCCCGTCCACGATGGGGAAGAAGGTATGCTCGATCTCCATGCGTTTTGTAAGCGGAATATCTGCGCCAGGGGCAACATGGGTGCCATTCGTGTAATAGATCGGGAGGTCCCGGCTCTTGCCAAGCTGCGCAAGACTCTCGTCGATATCGCCCTTGATGACCTTTTTGGCAAATTCGTGGTAACGGCGGTCGAGAAGATCG
>CAZMCL010000085.1:0-7151 GCA_964564375.1 uncultured Methanoregula sp.
ACTCGCTCCGGGGCAGAACGCTACCACCATCCAGGTTGCCCTCGGGATCGTAAGCGCAGTCATGTGGATGATCGAGCATCCGAAAGAGGGGTTCTGCCTCCCTGACGACCTGCCTCACGAATTCGTTCTCAAAATCGCCAAGCCCTACCTCGGAGAATTCCGATCAATACGTTCCGACTGGACCCCTTTGAAAAACCGCGTGGTCTATTTCAAAGAGAACCCGGAGAACGATTATGACCGCGAAGATATCTGGCAATTCAAAAACTTCTTATTCGTGCAATAAATCAATCATATAATGACAAAAGTCGCGGTCGATACCAAAAAGAGGCGGAAGAAAAAAGGGAGTGACGAGACCCCGACACCGGTCCACCATATCGGAAAAGTCAGTAAAAACCTTCTCATGGACCTTGCTGCAGAGCATGGTACCCCCATTTTTGTCATCGATCACGAGAAACTCCGGGAGAATTACCGGGAGTTCCGGCAACACATGCCGGATGTCCAGGTCTATTTTGCAGTCAAGGCCAATTCCAATCCCGAAATAGTCAGGACCCTTTACGATATTGGCTGCAGCTTCGATGTCGCATCCATGCCCGAGTTCATGATCGTGTACGAGAACATCAAAAATATGCCTAAAAAGGCCCAGCTGGAATATATCTGGGACAAGATCATCTACGCTAATACCATCAAGCCGATCGAGACGCTGGAGGCGATGGATAAGTACAAGCCCCTTGTCACGTTCGACAACCACCACGAGATCCTCAAGATCCGCGACCATGCCCCCCACGCAGGACTCGTGCTCAGGATCCGCGTCCCGAATACAGGTTCGATGGTCGAGCTTTCCTCAAAGTTTGGCGCCCACCCGGGCGAGGCTGTGGACCTGATCATGGAGGCATTTGACAACGGGCTTGTTGTCGAGGGCCTGAGTTTCCACGTTGGCAGCCAGTGCACAAACTTCGAGAACTACGTGCAGGCCCTCCAGATCTCGGCAAATATCATCAAGGAAGTAGAAGACCGGACCGGCCAGAAGATCCGGATCCTGGATATCGGGGGCGGGTTCCCGGTGAAATACCATACCGGGATCCGCTCCATCCGTACGCTTGCAAAAAAACTGAATGCCGAGATAAAACGGCTGTTTCCCAAAGACATACAGATTCTTGCCGAGCCGGGCCGGTTCCTTGTAGCCAATACCTGCACACTCGTTGCAAAAGTTGTTGGCAAAGCCGTTCGCGACGGTAAACCCTGTTACTACATCAATGACGGGGTTTACCACACCTACTCCGGGCAGGTATTCGACCATATCAACTACCCGGTGCTTCCCTTCAAGGAAGGCGAGACACAGATTTCCGCCGTGTTCGGGCCAACCTGCGATGCATTCGACACGATAACACTCTCAGCCGAGCTTCCCGATCTCGATATCAGCGACCTCGTCTATTCTGAGAATATCGGGGCATACTCCCATGCCTCGTCCACGTTCTTCAATGGGTTCCCTCCGGCAAAAGTCGTGCATATCAACAAATGATTGATGAAAAACGTAAATCTCTTTTTTGTAGGATCTTCATTCGCATTGAACCATATATGGTATATCCCGACAACACTACCGGAGAATTATGCGTACTCTCTTCCTTTACATCACCGACACGCTTGCGGACTGGGAAACCGGCCATGTACTCGCAGAACTCCATTCAGGACGTTACCTCAAGGACCCGTCCCTCCGGTACGATGTCGTCCTGTGCGGGCTGACAACAGAACCGATAACCACCATGGGCGGACTGCGCCTGGAGCCGGAGGTTTTTGTTGGAGATATCCGGCCCGTGACGGGCGATCTGCTCTTCCTGCCAGGAGCAGACACCTGGCTTGACCCGGCGCAGGCACCGGTAATTGAGAAGGTGCGGACACTACTTGAGGGTGGCATAGTTGTCGCGGCAATCTGCGGGGCAACGATGGCGCTTGCCAATGCCGGTCTGCTCGATTCCCGCCCGCACACCAGCAATGATCCCACGGCACTCAAAATGTTCTGCCCGAACTATAAGGGTGATAAATTTTATGTGGATCAACCTGCGGTAACTGACGGGAACCTGATCACGGCAAGCGGCCTTGCACCAGTCGTGTTTGCGTGCCACATATTCAGGAAACTGGATGTGATGGCCCCGGCAACCCTTGAGGCCTGGCACGGACTCTTTACCACGCGGAAACCGGAGTGTTTCTATGCACTCATGGAATCGCTCGTCCGCCAATGAGCATCACACGGAATGTTCAACGGAACAATTTTCTTCTTATTCGGTAAAATTCCGTGTTTTTTTATCAGTGATAGAAAAGTTGATCTGAGCCGCAGATATCGCGCATCAGCTGAGCCTGAGTCATCATGGGAAGGAACTCCTTCCGGGTGACGTTGGTTTGTGGATTGCCGTTTTGAGGGATGGATGGATCCACCCGTTTCCTGACCGGAATTTCCTCACCGAAGGCGATCGCTGTGGTATCAATCAGGGACGCAATACACCATCGGGTATCCGGGATCATGGTAATCGTTGCAGACACAACCCGGATCCGGCGATCCTTTGTCACAAGACGGATAGCGATCTGGTGCATAGATGGATACGATCCCTGCCAGAGGAGCCGATACTGTTCTATCAGTTTACTGGCATCTTCATCGGGAACAAAATCTGTCCATCGCAGGTTGCCTTCGATCTCGTTTTTCTCATGTCCGGTCATACGGGAGAAAACGGTATTTGCACTTGAGATCACCATATCGCCATCCAATATGATAATCGCGGTACCGGAGTTCTCAAAGAGGATATCGTACCGGAGCTTAGTTTCTTTCAGGGCTTCTTCAGCCTTGTGCCGTCGCGATGCTTCCTTAACCTTATGCTCGAGTTCGGCAAACATGGATTTGGGATCGCCACCTTTCTGGAGGTAATAGGTCGCCCCGTTATCGATTGCTTCAATTACCACTTCCTCCCGTCCTTTTCCCGTGAAGAGGATGAAAGGGATGGTACATTCCCGTTCCTGCAGAATTTTTAAAAATTCGATACCATCAGTAACAGGCATCTGGTAATCGGACAGGATGACATCAAAGCCGGTTGATTCGAGAATTGCAAACGCTTCCAAGACAGATCCCGCCGTGGTCACGGATATTCCACAGCGTTCAAGCTGGAGTTTGCAGATATCCAGAAGTACGGTTTCATCATCGACATACAGGACCCGGAGTGTATCCGGAACTATCAGTTGTTTTTTTAGGGATGGTATATCACTGACAATGAGACTCATATTAACTGCCACAGGTGTTTTTCCTTGTGCGTTCTGGGAGTGACCACGTAAAAATGATCGGGAGTATTCGATCCGGACTCTGTGGTGTGGATGTGAAGCCCATGCTGGAGATCGATACTCCTTCAAAGTATCAGGAGAGAGATAGTATATTGTTATCCGTTTTGGGATTTTAACATCGTTGAAATTTTTAATGCCGTTGTAACCTGATGCATCGAAAACATAACGGATTGAGGGGATGAGAGAGATAAACATCCGCTCTATTGCAGATGCCATCCGCACCCGGGATCCAGAATGTGGGATCCAGGGAAACGGTTATTGCGTGCCTGGAAACCGATATCCCGTATATCTGGTGCAGGTTTTGCCAGGATCTCCTCAGATATATGAGTAAATAGATAAAAAACGGAAATTAGGAGGTTTTTTCTTTTGGCATACCAATTTTATTATTACACACCGGTGGAATATGAACGAACTCCTGAATATCGTCTCTGCTTCTGACAAACGGAGAAATCTCCTGATCCTTCTCAACGATGGATCCCGGGAATGGGACGAGATCAAAACGCTGCTCAACGTTACTTCCACAGGGATGCTCCCCCAGGTAAAAATCCTGGAAGAAGAGAACCTTATCGAGCGCGACGGGCGGAAGTTTTCCTTAACACCGATGGGAAAAATCCTTGCCACCCAGATGGAACCACTGATCAGGACCATGGAGGTCTTTGATAAAAACCGGAAATTCTGGCAGGATCACAATATCGCCGTGCTCCCGCATGAGATCCTCCTCAACATCAGGGATCTCGGGAACTACCAGATTGTCGAGCTCCCGGATGAAGATCTATTCAACATTAACCCGTTCCTTACAAGTTTTGCCCAGGCAAAGACCCTCAGGGGCATCACCCATACCGTGCACCCCAAATTCCCGGAATTCTTTACCGCCCTTGCAAAAAAAGGCGTCCAGTCCTCGCTGATCTTCACACCGAATGTATTTAAGATCGTATCGGAGAATTACACCGATCTGCTCATAGAGTATCTCAAATGCAGGACCGCATCACTGTACGTGAGCAAAGAGAACCTGAAATTCTCATTTGCCGTCAGCGACACCAATTTATCCCTCTCCCTTTTCTATAATTCCGGGATATTCGACTCTAAACATGATATCACCAGCAGGGAGGCCTCAGCCCTCCGGTGGGGAGATCAGATCTTTACCTATTACAAGAAACAGTCAGAAAAAATTAAAAGCCTGACTTAGGCGGTAAGACCCGCCCGCAGTATGAGGCTGATTGCAGACTCCCAGTAGATCACGATCTCCCTTGACCTCTTGAAAAATACTTGCGAACACCATTCAAATGAGGATGAGTAAATCATGAGAAATGATGTGTTTATAACAAGACTATACACCAGGATTATCCACTCGTTTCCAATGATATTGAAGAGGACTGAATACACCATGACTGCGTGAAGTGCCACATTCAGGAGAAGGAGGATTTTTTTTGTCAGGTTTTCCCCAAGACAGGCCGGCAGGGTCCGGATCCCGGCTGCCAAATCGCCCTTCACATCCTTGAAATCGTTTACGCAGGACGTGATGAACAATTTGATTGCGTAGAAAAAGAAAATGACGAGCACCGTGGTCACGGCATCGCACCAGTGGCTCACGATGAGGGCAATCGTACCGCCCCAGGTAATGCCGATAATCACATTTTTCATACCGGCTCCGCCCTTGAGCCGAAGGGCATACGGGCCGACCTGAATACCGTGAGAATAGATATACCCGACGATGAACGGGAAGAACGGTGCCAACCAGATCCCATCCCGCAGGAGAATTGCTGTGCCGATGAGGAACGTTATGGCACACGCAAAAATGCCGATATTCCCATTAGCACCTATAAGTTCGCTCTTGTTAATTGCATCCTCCCTGCAATCAAGTGCGCGATCAAGGGTATACGTCGCATAGATGATCAGGGCAAACGCAAAGTACTCGGGGATTCTCATTTCTAGTCCGGCAAAAAGGAAGGCAATATTCAGCCGGAGTCCTCCTGCAATTGCGACTACTGTCGATGAATTCAGGAGCCGCAGCGTTGGGGTTGTTACAAATTGCATCACACCCAGAAAATTTTCACCAGCTGCAATATTACAATCCCCTGAAATTTTTTAAGGCAATTGTAATGAGGTGTAACGGTTCAGCCAGTTGACCGGATAAAAACCAGGTATTCCCAATCCCGAACAGACAACCAAACCCGGCTGATTCATCATCAGAGAACGGATCCTGTGATAAAAAACAAAAAAAAAGTTTTGGGAAAAGTAAGGTAGAATCATGAGGAACAGACTCCCGTCACCGCAGGATCTTTCCATACCACAATAACATTTATTTTCCGGGCCGGATAGTATTCACTTGTCTGGAGGGAGACGACCATGGAGACCATGATTGGAAGAGTAACGCACTACTATCCGAAGATCAGTGTCGCGGCAGTTGTCCTTGAAGGGCACATTGCCAGAGGAGATCGGATCCACATCCGCGGGCCGCACGATGACGTGCACCAGTCCGTAACTTCGATGGAACTCGAACATGTGCCGGTACAGGAAGCCGATACCGGGCAGGATATCGGTATCAGGGTCATCGAGCGCGTCCACGAAGGGGATGTGGTGTTTATCGAGAGCCGATTTTTCTCTATTTTTTGAAAGGTTAGCGGCATCATAAATATTTCCTGGGGAGCAACGCAATACGAAATTTTTAACCGCAGGTTCCACGCGAAAGACTCGCCTTGCACTAGCCCACAGCACTTGGCTCATCATCATCGGGAAGGAGCATCCTCCTCCCGCAGCAGGAAATCGTGACCGGGGAGATCACGCTTTGTTCAGGGGAATGAGCATCCGCTGGATGCTCAAGAATTATAAAAAAATTCAAACGAAAAGAAAAATGGTACTCAAGGACCGTATTATACAGCCTTGACAGCATCAACCTTGATGTAGCGGCGTTTCAGCTTGTGCTTGCTGCCGATTACGGCAAACGTGCGCTCCTTTGCCTGGTTCTCGTTGGGCGCCTCAATAACTTTCGTGTACGGCATCCAGTCCTCGCCCATCATGAACGTGCCTTTCACTTCAAACTTCTGCTCTTCTGCCATTAAATCTCACTCCAGAAATCCAAATACGTCTTCAATCCTGCCAAGCTCAAACCCGCTCGTTGCATTCCCGGCAAGGTAGCCACTCTCATTGACCATGAGACCGGTACCGACAAGTCCGCAGCCCATATTGATCGACCCGGTGCCGACCGGCACCTTTGCAACCTCTTCGATCTTCTTGATCTGGGCAGCAGTAGCTCTCGGGTGCACAATGACACCATTGTTCGTGGCAACGCCCGCCATACCGACGGTCTTTACCCCTCCAAGAACCAGCGTGATCACTTCCACGCCAAGGAAATCGCCAATCTGTTTGATCACGGCTTCGGGCATGTCCGGGTGGACAGCAGCAAAGGTATCGTTTGCCATGATCACGTTGCCTGCGGCATTCATTGTATCATTGAGCAGGAACACCTCGCGGTGCTTTGCCATCTTCTCAACTTCTTCTTCCGTTGCCAGACCCGAGACGATAACGCCCCGGCTGTTACCGGCAACTAAGGAGCCGATGATCGCGCTTCCCTGGATCGTGGTCTCAATAACCTCAACTTTGAGCGCTTCTTTTACTGCATGCTTAAATTCCGGTGTGGAATCCGGCGGGATTATTGCGATATTTCCTACCACCCGGGCAAAAACCCCGATGTTCGGATCGCCTGCAAACGTGATCGTTCTTTCCATCTTATGATTCCGGTGCAAGTTCTGCCTGAACCTGCCCGTCCTCCATCTTCATGGCACGAACCCGGATTTTTGATGGTGGCTTTGTGCTGCCCCGGGCCCATACTT
>CAZMCL010000086.1:0-7054 GCA_964564375.1 uncultured Methanoregula sp.
CATTTTCTGCCGGGAAAACCCTGGATGAGGCGTACCTGTTCACTTCGCTTGCAGAGCATTCGTGCCGGGTGCTGGCATTGAAAAAAGGATTTCGATAATTTTTGCTTTTTTATTACTTCGGCTGCTTGGGCTGGAGGAGCTGGATCTCCCTGATGATCTCCCGGTGGAAGACGAGCAGCATATCGCTGATCATACCGAACATGAAGATCTCGATACCGACCACGATGAGGAGCACGGTCAGGATGGTCAGTGGTATGTGCTCGATATTGTTGAGCCATTCGAGGAGCACATAAACGCCCGTTAGCAGCCCGAGAATACTCGTGAATACCCCCATCATACCGAAATAGAACATGGGGTTGTTCACGCGGGCAAGACGGTAGATGGTGCTGACGATCTTGAACCCGTCATGGAATGGGGAGAGCTTGGTTGCGGTACCCGGCCGGCGGAGGTACTTGATCGGTACGATCATGATCCGCTGGCCGTTCCGCACTGCCTCAACAGAGATCTCGGTCTCAATCTCGAACCCCTTCTCTTTTAAATGCATCTGGCTCATGGCAAGCTTCGTGAAGGCGCGGTATCCCGAGAGGATATCATGCAGGTCCCGGCTGTGGGCGACCTTGAAGAGGAGATTGAGCATGTGATTGCCAAAGAGGTTGAGGCGGGAGAACGATCCCTCTTCAGTGTTCATGAGGCGGTCACCTATGACCTGGTCGAACCCGAGGAAGAGCGGGGTGAGCATCTTCTCGGCGTCCTTTCCGGAATAGGTGCCGTCACCATCAAGCATGAGGATGTAGGGCTGTTCGATCACCTCGAATGCTTCGATAAGAGCGTTCCCTTTTCCCTTGCCGGACTGTGTGCGGACATTGGCGCCGGCCTCCCGGGCGAATTTCACCGTGTTGTCGGTGCTCTTCCCGTCAATAACAAGGATATGGTTGTACCCAAGCGCCTTGAACTCCTTAACCACATTGCCAATGGTGGGTGCCTCGTTCAGGGTAGGGATTAAGATGCAGACCTCATCTTTGTTGAATTTCATCGGTATAGTATTTTATAGCGGGTGTCATAAGTGCTTCTATGCACCTGCAGAAAAAGGGTCTCCGGGCGCTGGGCATTGCAGAGAGTTATGCCGGCAGGACTACATCGACCCTTGTCGGGGTGGTTATGAGAAAGGACCTCCGCATTGACGGTTTTATCTTCGGAACAGTCACCGTTGGAGGAACGGATGCAACGGATAATATCATTCGCATGGTCAGCGATCTTGATCGTCAGGATATCAATGTCATCCTTCTTTCCGGTTGCGTGATTGCATGGTTCAATGTCATCGATATCGACCGCGTAGCGGAAGAAACATCTCTTCCGGTTATCTGTATCACATACGAGGAATCGGACGGCCTCCATGAGGATATCCGCCACCATTTTCCGGACGATGAGGACCGGCTCAATGCGTACCGCCGGCTGGGGGAGCGGGTGCCGGCCCGGCTCCGTACCGGTGAAACAATCTACCTGCGAACAGCAGGCATAGGATACCCGGACGCGGCCTTGTTCTGTAATGATTTCACGCTGGACGGGAAGATCCCTGAGCCGCTCCGGGTGGCTCGGCTCTGCGCCCGGCAGACCGGTAAATGGATGGGATAATAGTTGACGGTCCCCGCCCACGTTTTTACCCTAAGGAAAGTATTCATACCTAAAGAGAAAAAAAGCAGTCTGATACGTTATCATTCAACCAAGGAGATGAACCAAGCCATGCCAACCAATGAAAAGAATGCACGCTGGGTCTGTCTGGAATGCCACTGGATTTATGATCCAGCCAAGGGCGATCCGAAGAACGGTGTGCCTGTGGGCACTCCGTGGGAGCAGGTGCCTGACACATGGCGCTGTCCGGAATGCAAGATCCTGAAGTGTAAGAAAGG
Source organism: uncultured Methanoregula sp. (assembly GCA_964564375.1). Lineage (GTDB taxonomy): Archaea > Halobacteriota > Methanomicrobia > Methanomicrobiales > Methanospirillaceae > Methanoregula. The sequence goes on from CAZMCL010000086.1 coordinate 1,908, forward strand.
CGTCTTCAGGAAGATGAATGACTAAGGAAATAGTGATAGAACCACTGTGCATCGTGTGTTTCACTGTGGGGATATGTATCGCGTGAGATGATCTGGCCGGTGTTTGTATCGATAAATTCCAGTGTTACACGATCCCCGGGACGCATTTTTCCCTTTTTATACTCAATTGAGATCTCTGATTTGGCCGGCCAGACTGACAAGGGGGAATTCTTGTTCCCCCATGTTCCCACACCATACAGGCGGGCGACACCGGTATGATCCGATGAACAGAAAAGATCGTTATTCAGGGTAGGTATCCGGCAATCCTGAGGATTGTCATTGACATATGTGTTCACCTTCACGTACCGGTTCCTGATGTTCCCGGTTCCGCTATTCATTACAACAATAAGGCCAATGTAATTAATCCCATCACTGGATAGCGTATACTGTATTCTGGAAATTTTAAAGATATCCGGGAGTGTTGGATCATACCCGAACGTTGCAAACTGGAGGGCAAGGAGCAGGATAACCACTGCCAAGATGATAGATACCCCTATCATAAGGATAATCCCGGTGGCATCTGATGCGGAATGATCGTTTTTAGGCGACAATATTTGTACTTATATTAAAATTGATATAAGCGTTGTGAAATGATTTTGTTATGGAATAAATCCTTACTTAGTTGAATTGGATCATCATTATCCTGCAACGGGAAACCGAAAACGTTGTGGTAATGCCAGTCAGTCAGTTTTTCCGTTTTTGAATTATTCTCTCCATAATCCGCTAACATAAATATCTCCGGCACAAACCACCTGTATTACCGGCATCCGGTCAACAGGATAATATCCAATGTCTCCCGATTCCAATGCACACGACTCCCCCTCACGGCAAAAAGGCCGGGAATTTTATGTCGAAGGCCTTGCACTTGGACGGGAGGGAAGGCACGAGGACGCCCTCACCTCATTCTCGCTTGCCCTTGCCGTTGACCCGAACCTTGCGCTCGCGTGGGTCGGACGGGGGTTTGCACTCGGCAAACTCGGACGCTACGAGGAGGAAATCGAATGCTGCGAGAAAGCCATCGAGCTCGATCCGAACTGTATCGATGCCTGGAACAACAAGGGCTTTGCCTGCGGCATGCTCGACCGGTTCGAGGACAAGGTACGATGCTGCGAACGGGCACTTGCAATCGATCCCGAGAACGCTACCGCATGGAACAACAAGGGTGTAGCCCTTGGGATGCTGGGCAAGTTCGAGGCCGAGATCCGGTGCTGTGACCGGGCCATCGAAATCCGCCCCCGCTACCTTTCGGCATGGGTGAACAAGGGGTTTGCCTATGGTAAGCTGAAATGGTTCGATCAGGAGATCATCTGTTACGACCGGGCCCTGAAAATCTACCCGTTCTACTTATCAGCGGTGATCAAGAAAGGCATCGCGCTTATTAATCTGAAGCGGTATCGCGAGGCGATTGAAGTACTCGATCGGGCCCTCACCATTGAACCGGACCATCCCAAGGTCCTCTACCGCAAGGGACTCGCGCTAAGTATGCTCTCCCAGCATGAGGATGCAATACGTTGTCTTGAACTGGCTCTTGAACGCGACCCGGCAATCGCTGACGCCTGGGTTGTCCTCTCCAACTCCTGTTTCATGCTTGGAAAACTCGAGGAGTCCGCCCGGGCATTCGATCAGGCGTATTACATCGATGTCAAGGAAGTCCGTCACGGTGTGCGGCGTGGTCTTTCCATGCTGAAGATAGGTAAATTTGATGATGCCCTCCGGTGCTTCTCGGACGTCTTTGGCGTCCTGCTCAGGTAGCCCCCGGATACCCGGCTTTTTTATGCCTTCTTGGCGAACCGGATTGTATGGATGTTGAAGAGTTCGTCCGCACGCGGATTGCTGACGGCACTAATGAAGAAACCATACGCCAGAACCTTGCCGATCAGATACTTACCATAAAAAAAACCATCACCCCCTCTTATGCTGACGCATTTGCCCGGGCTGTTATCGATGAAGTAAAGAATTCCAGCGACCTTGCCGGGGATTTTTTCACGCTGGATCCGGCCGGTGTCAGGATGGGCGAGTTCGGTGTGGGGTCGCGGGGCAAAGGCGATTTTTTTGCTCACCGCCAGATCAGTCGCATCATCGGCAAAACCTCGGCCTCGGTTGGCGTTGACGAGATGGACGATGCCGGCGCCGTCAAAGTCGGCGATAACTATGTCATCTGCACGGTGGACGGGATGCACTCCCGGCTATCGGATTTTCCGTTCCTTGCCGGTTTCCACGTCACCCGTGCCACGCTACGGGATGCGTACGTCATGGGTGCAAAACCCATTATGCTCTTTTCCGACATCCATGTCGCAGACGATGGCGACGTGGCCAAGATCTTCGATTATACTGCCGGTATCACGACTGTCGGCGAGGCAATGGACGTGCCACTCGTGACCGGCTCCACACTTCGGATCGGTGGCGATATGGTGCTGGGCAACCGCCTGACCGGTTGTGTCGGGGCAGTGGGGATCGCGCAGCACATGACTGCACGGAAGGCAACGACTGAAGGCGACGTCCTTCTTATGACCGAAGGGGCCGGTGGGGGTACCATTGCAACAGCAGGCATCTATTCAGGATTCCCGGAAGTGGTCGAGGAGACTATCAACCTCAATTTCCTCGTCACCTGCGAGACCCTGATGAAGAGTACGGTCTTTTCGAAGATTCATGCCATGACCGATGTGACGAATGGCGGGCTCCGGGGCGATATCTACGAGATGGCCGAGACGGCGCAGTGCCGTATCGTGATTGACGATGCGAAGATCAGCAGCCTTGTTGAACCCCACGTGCGGGCGATGCTCGAAAAACTGAAGATTGATTATCTCGGTGTTTCCCTCGATGCCCTCCTCATTGTTGCACCCCGCGATGCTGCCGGTGAGATCTGCCGCGTCGTGAGGTCAGCCGGTGTAGGGATAGAAGAGATCGGCAGGGTGGAGCCCGGTAAGCCGGATTCCGTACTGATGGTTGACGGGAAAGAGCAGGACTTCACGCCCCGTTTCCGGGAATCGGCCTATACCCCGGTCAAGAAGGTGGTGGATGAGCACGTACGTGATTTCGAGGAGATGAAGGAAGGCGTGCTCAGGGCAAGCGAAGCCGCGATTAAGAAGAAGGAGCGGGTGCTTGCGCGGCTGATGAAAGAGAATAAGTGACACGTTCGACTGGTGGCGGCGGTGTCATGCTTCATCACGATGGAGCAGGAATAACTCCGGGCCAATCTGGCAGACGGGCGTTTTCATCAATTGCCCGTTTTGCAAATTCTGCTCTGTTGAAAACCTCAATCGTTATGATGGGGCTGATGCCCCCATACTCCCAAAGGAATGAGTGCCACCGGCCCGGAGGGCGCTTGTACGGCGGCTTCAATTATGACCTCACCTGAAATTGATTGGGTTTTTTCATTTTACAAAATAGGTAATATGTTGTTATCTTCATTTGGGGTGCCCCAGGGGCGGGGGCTTTTGCCCCCATGAGCGCCAAAAGTTCCTTAAACCACTTCTACTGAGCAGCAAATTCAAACTGCGATGCGATCGATCCGGATCAGGTTTTTAATCGTGATCATGGTTGCGATTGTAATTTGCAAATCAATGATCGATTTGAAAATGAAAAAGGCGATCCGATTCTGATCCGGAAATCGCTGATCGATTCTCACTAAAAAAATGGATCCTGGTTTCACGGTCCGTCTGTAATTGCGGCCCAGAAATATTTTTTCAATCGCCATCCGGATCTGTTTTTCGATAGCAATCTAGATCGCGATTCATTTGAAAAAATCAGGGATCGATTAAAAAAGGTCTGGGGGACACCTGCTCAGGAGATCTCCATCTTCCCGAGCCACGCCCCCGGCTCCTCAACAACCTTCCCGACAACCTACGCACCCTTCACCATCTTCGTGACACACGCAAAAATCATCCGAAATTAAAACGCCTCCGTCGTGTTGCGGGCCGATTATATAAAATTAAACGGATATCTCCGCCCCGTTTCACAAACGGTTGATCATTTAAACTCGAATTGCACGAAAAAGAGTTTTGATCGGTTTAAAATTTAAAAAATCAAATAATAACATTTATAATAATGGATGTGGTATTACCACATATCAGGCGCAGGTCACAGTTGACCGGATCCTGATATCACAAAACAAAGGACGGGTTCACCAAGCGACAAACTGTGTTGAACCCAGTCCTGCCCGTAGGCATAAACCAATACACTTCTGTCCAGAAGAAGATTGCGATTATGCCTCCGAGTACAGAGAGACGGAGGTTAAGAATCTCATGAACTGGCTTGGAAAAAAGGTTGTTTCCGGATTTCCGGAAACGACCCCGGTTTTGTACAGGAAACGCTATCCGATTACTGCATGCAGAAGGGGGAACCGTCCGTGACGGCAAAACCTCACCCTCTCATTGCACTGGCACTTGTCTGCCTTCTTTTCATATCTCCGGCACTGGCGCAGGAGAACCCGTACCGGAATGCGGGCGAGGTTTCCGCGCTCGATATCCCGGTCATACTCGAATCCGATGGCATGAAAACCGCCGGATCGTCCGATGTGGTGTTCAGCGGTGCGGGATACACGCACAACATCGGCAGGGTTACCATCACGATGAACCCGACTTCGGTAAAATCCGGCGGGGTTGCCACGGTAAAAGGAAATATCCGCAGTTATGGCACTGATCCGGTTATCGAGCACGAAGTGTACAGGGACCTCATCAAAGAACGGGTCATCCTGAATTCGCAGGCGACCGTCCAGTACTCCTACGATCTCGCGCTCTCCGACTGGGTGACAATTGAAACCGATGAATCGCGGCCGGTTAAGAAACCGGGGCCGAACAGCACGACGATAATCACGTACCCGTACACAAAGGAAGTGACCAACTATGCAAGGGACAGCACGATCGACATCAGCCCCGACCGGTGGGGGAACCTCGTGGTGTACGTGAACGACGAGGATGTCGTGGTAATGCCAAAACCGTTCGCATTGGATTCAGCCGGGAAACGGTTTGACATGGATTTCGTGCTCGACAAGAAGGCGAAGACCATCACGGTTTCCGGGGATCTTTCTGGAGTGAAATATCCGGTTGTGGTCGACCCGACCGAGCGGGTGACGAACGGCGGGTTTGAGGCCGGGAATAAATCCGGGT
>CAZMCL010000087.1:0-6272 GCA_964564375.1 uncultured Methanoregula sp.
GTTTTGCCGTTAAGGAGCGGATGGGGAATCCCTTCTTTCTTCTGCCGCTTGAGCTCGTGGGCAACTGATAACAGATCCGAAAGCTCCTCTTTGTCGATATCAAGTATTGATATGAAATCCTTCATCATCGCAATTCCTTCATGTGCGCTATACGCGATTCAAGCAGTTTCCGGGTGCCGATATCCCGCCGGTACCGAACATTGCCCCCAACCGAGGATGCTGCCGCCTCGGCATGCTGTTCTGCATCTTCAAGCGTGTCTCCCACACCGACAAACGCAAGGGTGCGGGAGGTCAGGGTGGCGAGGCTGCCATCTCTCTCTTCGATGTTTGCGTAATAGAGGAGCGAGCCGGCATGCTCCCCGATCGTTACCGGTTCACCGGACACTGGTTTTTCAGGATATCCTTCCGGGACAAGGTATTTGCAGACTGTTGCTTTCTTTTCGAATGCAACCATCTTCGATGGGAGGGAGCCGTCTGCTATGCCGCATGCAATCTCGCCAAGGTCAGAAGAGAGGAGCGAGAGGACATTCATTGCTTCAGGGTCGCCAAAGCGGGCATTGAACTCGATAACTTTCGGACCCTGGACGGTGTTCATGAACTGCCCGTAGAGGATCCCTTTATAGGGATGCCCCGCCTGTGCCATGACGGCAACCGTTGCCATCATGATATCGAGCGCTTTTTGGTAATCAGTGGTAGTGACAAACGGCATACGGTGGTCGGGCATCGAATAGGAGCCCATTCCCCCGGTGTTTGGCCCGGTGTCCCCCTCGAACGCACGCTTGTGATCCTGCACGAGCGGCATAGGAACAATGCAGGTACCACCTACAAATGCCTGGAGCGTGAACTCCTCACCCAGCAGGCGTTCCTCGATGACGGCAACGCCGTTCAGGGCCCGGACATAATCGATCGCTCCCTGCCGGTCAACCTGCTCGCCCATGATCCGAACGCCCTTGCCCCCGGTAAGACCAATGGGCTTCACCACGAGATCGCCCTCGTGGCTTTCGATAAAAGAAACGGCATCGCCCGTATTGTCAAAGACCCGGTATTCCGGGCAGCCGGGGATGCGGTTTTTATGCATCAGCTCGCGGCAGAACGCCTTGTCGGTCTCGAGCCGTGCTGCTGCACGGGACGGGCCAACGCACGGGATACCGGCCGCTTCAAGGGTATCGACAACCCCGGCTTCCAGGGGACCTTCCGGACCAATGACGGCATAATCGATGGCACATTCTTTTGCAAATGCAACGATCCGGTGCGTGTCTGTCTCCTTGTGGAGGAGCACTTTTTCTGCTATTTGTGAGATCCCCGGGTTGCGTTTTGCCATCACAGAAAAAACAAGGGTCTCCGGGTTGCGGGCCAAGGCAACGGCTATCGCGTGTTCCCTGCCGCCACCACCCACAACAAGCGCCTTCATAACCATCCTATTTTGCCTTTGGATTACAAAGTCCTTACTCTTTTAAAAGATCGCTGACGGTAACAAGCGGCACCAGCCGGATACCGTGCCCGGCAAGCATTGCTGCTGCTCCCTGCTCCCGGTCAACAACCGTGACAACGCATTCGACCGTTGCCCCGGCCGCCCGGAGTGCTTCGACCCCGTACAGGGCAGAACCGCCCGAGGTTGTAACATCCTCGATGAGGAGCACCTGCCTGCCCCTTACATCGCCGATAACAACATCCTTCTTTCCATGCCCTTTCTCAGAAGACCGTATGATCGCGTACGGCTTTTTTGCAGCAAGGGACGATGCAACCGCAAGGGATACACCCCCGACCGCAACACCGGCGATAACATCAAACTCCTGCGAGCCGGCAACCGAGGATGCTATTGCCGACAGCAGGTCGGGATTGGTTACCGCGGTCTTCACATCGATATAGTACGTGCTTTTCGCTCCGGATGCTAACGTGAAATCGCCAAATTCTATCGCTTTATACGTAATAAGCATGCCGGCAAGTGTCGTTGTCACCATGGAACCTCCTTGACTTTGGTAAGATACCCCAGAATATTCATAGCCCGGTGGAGTACGGGCGTCAGGATAAGGATAATAATCAGGACCGGGAGCGTGACCGTGGCAAACAACCACCCGGGGTCGAAGATGAGGAGAAGCACAAACGCCCCGGCTACGAGATCATACATATCCGCCACGGGCCATTTCGCCCCGCGTTCCTTCCCGAACCTTCGTTTAAAGAAACTCTTCACCAAATCCCCGAGGAGTGCACCAACGGCAAGGAGCGTGATGGAAAGAAGGGTCTGCTGTGGCAGGAAGTCCCAGCCGAAACGGCCGGCAGACCAGATCTGGACAATACCGATGAGGATACCGGCAAGGATTCCGGCAGCAAGGCCCCGGTATGTCTTACCATCCCCGAGCAGCCGTTTCCCATCGGAGTAGTTCCGGCCCAGATCCACGGATAATCCACCACCGCAGAGCGCCGCGACCGGATTGGGGAGATATGCAGGAAGCATCACCCATAAGGCTGACAGTACCAGAATAAAAAGGGGGTCAATACTAATAACAGAGCACTCCAATACCTCTAATAAAGAGCAGGCACCAACATTAAAGTTACTCTTAAAATGTGGGCTTTCTTCTCGCAGGCTGCAACGGGTGGACATCAATGCTGATCAAAAAGACACGGAGTCTTTGCCCGACATGTAATAAGGTCGTGGATGCGGAGATCTCAGAGGAAGATGGAAAGGTCTGGCTGGACCGGACCTGTCCCGAACATGGGCAGTCAAAATATCTGTACTGGTCTGACGCCCGGATGTATCACCGCTTCGAAGAGTTCGAGGCTATCGGAAATGGCGTATCGAACCCCCAGATAATTACAGAATCGGACATCTGCCCGGCAGCCTGCGGTCTGTGCAACCACCACCATTCCCAGACCCTCCTTGCAAATATCGACTTAACCAACCGCTGTAACCTCAACTGCGATTTCTGTTTTGCTAATGCCCGGGCATGCGGGTTCGTCTACGAGCCGGACTTTGCCGATGTCGTCAAGATGCTGCAGTTACTCAGGGATGAGAGGCCGGTTCCTACACCCGCAGTACAGTTCTCCGGTGGCGAGCCCACCATGCGGGACGATCTCCCGGAGATCATCCGCACTGCAAAAAAAATGGGATTCCAGCAGGTGCAGATCGCAACAAACGGCGTACGAATTGCAAAAGAAGCTGGATATGCCCCTGAACTCAAGGAGGCGGGGCTGAACACGGTCTACTTACATTTTGACGGGGTGACAAAGGAGACCAACCCCATCCTTGCAATAAGTGAGAAGGCAGTGGAGAACTGCGAGAAGGCAAAGATGGGTGTTGTCCTTGTTCCCACGGTCATCCACGGGAGGAACGACCATGAGCTCGGCGACATCATCCGCTTTGCCATCAGGCACACTTCTGTTATCCGTGGAATCAACTTCCAGCCGGTTGCGTTCACGGGCGCTGCCAGCGATGATGATATCCGGAAGTCCCGGGTCACTATCCCAGACCTTCTTATCGGGATCGAAGAACAGATGGATGGCCTCTTAAAAAGGGATGATTTCTACCCGGTACCATGCGTCATCCCCTTCTCAGACCTTGTCGAGGCTTACACCGGCCGCCCCCAGGTCCGGTTCACGGCGCACCAGCATTGTGGGGCAGCAACATATGTCTTTGTTCAGGAAGACGGGGTCATTCCGGTCAACCGGATGGTCGATGTTGACAGCCTTTTTGAATCCATCAGCCATATGGCCGACTCGCTCAATAAAGGTGGCACTATCAACAAGTACAAGGCACTCCTTGAAGGAGTTAAAGAGATGCATAACTCTGTGAAGAAGGGTGAGAAGGGCAACACCACAGAGTTCTGGAAACTTATCAGCAAATCCTTAATCGGGCAGAACTTTGAGGCACTCAGGGAATTCCACTGGAATGCACTCTTTATCGGCACCATGCACTTCATGGACAAATATAATTATGATATTGAACGGGTCAAGCGGTGCTGCATCCATTATGCAACTCCCGATGGCAGACTCATCCCGTTCTGCACCTACAACAGCGGGCCGGTGTACCGCGAGCAGATCTGGAAGAAGTTTGCAAAGAAGCCGGACAAGTGACGGCTCGCCGGTTTTTTTCCTTTTTTTTGCCGGTTGAGACCTTTGGTTACTTAGAATAAATCTAACCGTAGTTGACGGAGGGGACAGTGCCTGTCCCCCCGCAGCGCCCCTGCGCTTTGGGATGGTGCTGTATTACCTTTTCTGGTCTTTAGAAACCGGGATGAACAAAGTAATCGCACCCGGACCACGAAAATCGAAAAAATGTCTTTGGGATGGTCCCCCCACATCATGACCACTCTAAGGTACGGCGAGGCGGATTTACGGTATCTGGAGATTCCAGTAAGTGAGGCCGCCGCGGGGCGCCCTTCGGGGCGGCGGCAGTAATCCCAGGGGGGCATGGGGGTCTCAACCCCCATCATCTATTTATCAAGGACAGCCGATTTTCATCCGAAATTATTTTTAAAACTCTAACACTCTTGGAAGCTTTGCATGAGCCTTTTCCACGGCACGCATGTCACATCACTCCTTTGACCCGTATTATAACCTCATGAAAATGGCAGATATCGCATCATCTTCCCCGGTCCTCGCCCGGACCGGTCTCCCCTATCACACGTACCCACAGGAACTTCAGGCCCAGTTTTTGGACCTTCTGCGAGATGGGCGCCGGGTCCGCCTTTTTTCCCCGTGCCCTTACACGATAGTGATAATATTCCGCCGTGATGACATACCGTTTCTCTTCCAGGAAACTCTTGATTGCATCCCGTTTTCCCCCGGATATCTGGAGGACCCCCTCGTCCCATTCTTTCAGCCGGATATCATAATCCTCTTTTATCGCATTGTACCGGATATCAGGAATGATCTGCCCGGTGTCAAAGGTATCAGCAGTATCCAGTTTAATTTCGTAATCGGGTCTTTTTCGTGGAGCCATCGGGGTTTACCCTCACTTTTTTACCCATTGGCGGGCTGGTTGTTATTCTACGCTCCTGCTTAAAAAGGGCGTCTTACCTGCCCGTTTACACTCCAACACTCACGGGAACAGCAGATCTATTGCGGTCCCCTTCCGCATGGCAATCGCCGCGATGGCAAGGTCCTGGATGGCAAGCCCCGTGGAATCGAAGATGGTAATCCGGTCCGGACTCTCCCGCTGCTTCTTCCCGATGATCACATCCCCCAGGGTGCCGGCGATATCTTCCGGCCGGTAGAGGCCCTGCGCAATGGGGACATTGACCTCCCCCGAATGTGTAGCCTGCGCCATGTCATCGACAAAGACCTGTGACCGTTTCAGGAGCGCCGGGTCCAGTTCCTCTTTGCCGGGCGCATCGGCACCGATAGCGTTGATATGCGTCCCCTCATGCACCCATTCGCTTTGGATGATCGGTGTGCGGGAGGGCGTGGTGGTGACGATGACGTCGGCATCGCAGGCCTTCTCAAGGCTCACGCTCGTGCAATCGAAGACATCCATCCTCCGGGCAAACTCTACCGCATGCCGGGGGTTACGGCTCCAGATGAGGATCTTCTCTATCTTCAATTCCTCTGCCGTTGCCCGTACCTGCGCCACTGCCTGGCGGCCGGTGCCGGCAACACCCAGCGTGACCGTCTTTTTGGGGGCGAGATGCTTTGCTGCAACCGCCCCGGCGGCCCCGGTCCGCATATCAGTAAGGTGGGTGGCATTCAGGATAGCGACCGGCTTTCCGGTGGCAATATCAAGGATGACGGTGAGTGCCATAACAGTCGGGAGTCCCTGTTTGGGATTCTCCGGATGGACATTGACTATCTTGACCCCCGAAATCTTCAGGGACGGGAGGTACGCGGGCATGGTGCGGAAATCGCCGCCGGGCAGGGTGACATAAACCTTAGGGGGCATCTGGACGAGGCCATACCCGTGATCGGCGAAGGCGGATTCCACGGCCCGGTTTACTTCACGCTGGTCAGGAGCCGGCCCGGTGCCTGGGAAATACTGCATGAACGGGAATCGGCGTGAGGGGATTTAAAGGATAGCCATATCCTGGGAGCGGAAAAAAGACGGGAGCCGGGAGCCGTGCCGGGGAGAGGTTTTACGAATAATCCATTTCCTTGAGCGTCTTGTCGGCAAGCTCCTTCATGCGGGCAGAGATCCTGCTTGAGGAGGAGTAGTCCACCTCTTTCATGGCATTGGCGATCTCGGTTCCCAGCACGAAGATTGCGTACTTATGCTCCATCTTGCTCTTGTGCTGCTGGGACGGGGTTATCTTGAGAGCACTGTATTGGGAAAATTTAAGGTC
>CAZMCL010000087.1:6282-7034 GCA_964564375.1 uncultured Methanoregula sp.
CGGGATTGATCTCCTCGAAGTACTCTTTCACCTCGAAGAGCATCTGGTGCAGGTTGATGAGTTCTTCTTTGTGCATAAAGTGCCACTCCAGACAGTACGATGGTCTGGAGCAGCATAAATAAATTTGTCTTGGGGGATTTCAGGTCCCCATTTTCAGGAGACGGATCGAGAGCGGTCGCTTGACGATCCCCCGGAAATCCTTTGCTGCAACATATGAGAGTCCCCGCTGGACCATGCGGTCGAGGAGTTTCTGGTCGACCGGCCGGTCAAGAACAAGGCCGGTTGCCGCACTGTCGATTGTCTCGATCGCCTTCTCCACCTCATCGGTCGGGAGTTCCCGGACAACCGCGAGGTCATCGCTTAAGAACCGTGCAAGGTTGTTGCCTCTCACATCATCGAAATGGTCCCGGAGGTTCTGCGGCGCAGATCCCGGTTCGCGCCGTTTTCCAGACGCGGAATGGCGAGCTCTCCGCTCATGGCCGTCATCGCTGTCGGATCCACCCTTTTGGACACTCAGTTCGGGGAGTTCTGCAGCGTCCTCGAAGTACTGGTCACGGACATACTCGACCGGCACTTTGTTCCGGAGCGTCTTGATGACCTCTTTTCTGGTCATGTCCTCGACACTTTTTCCCCGGGGGGAGAAGGCGACATAGTCGATATCGGCTACCTGTAAAAGCTCGCGCAGGATCAGTTCCCCGCCCCGGTCGCCGTCAAAGAAAGCGGTCGTGGTCTTCTTCTCGCAGAGATCCACA
>CAZMCL010000088.1:0-7006 GCA_964564375.1 uncultured Methanoregula sp.
ATGTTGAAGGTTGCAAGCATCGCGTTGATCTGGATGCCGGCAAGGCCGACAAATGCGAAGAGGCTGCCGCTCTTGAGTGCAGTAATTCCTCCCGCAAAGAGGATCAGGGCGGCAAACGGGATGCAGAGTAAAAGGTTCACCGCAGGACCGGCTGCGGAGATGATGCCATTCTCTTCTTGGGTAAGCATCCTGCCATCACGGCTATAAATCACCGTTGCACCCGGCGCGGCAAAGACAAAGCCGACAAGCGATGCCATGACAACCGCTACGAGCAGCATTACGTTATCCTTTCTGAATTCCGCCCAGTACCCGTAATGGATAGCCGTAAACTTGTGCGCCATCTCGTGGATGATGAACCCGATCCCGACAGTAACAAGAGCGATACCAAAAAAGATTACTGCACTGAGTGGATCAATGCCAATATTCGGGCCCAGGATACCATAGGGTGCAATCTGAATGATGGCAAAGGCAACCGCAATCGCCATCCAGGCAACGAAGAGATCCGCTTCTTCCCGCCGTGTTATTTGTTTGAGCATATTAAACACCAGATCAGATAGGGGGCTCCTGCATTATGTGTCTTGGTATCCCTGCATGGCAGGGATTATATTTATTAAAATTCTCGGATATGTACTTGATATGTCCCTCCAAACGGTCCGGGCGGAGATCTCCGAATTGGATTTTCAGATCATCCGGCTTATAGCACAGCGGCAGGAACTGGCTGAGAAGATCGTGAAGATCAAGATCCACAAGGGCCTGCAGGTGCATGACGAGCACCGGACAGCGCAGGTGCTGGACGCGGTCTTTAACCAGGCAACTGAGTGCAAGATAGACCCGGTGGCAGTCCAGGAAATATTCAGGATCCTGATTTCCATGAGCGAGGACCGGCAGCGCGGGTTTTCCGGCGAGGGAAATTTGCCGTAACAGAGCGTTTCTCATTCCTTTTCAGGAGGAATGCCGCCCCTTGAGGAAACAGTATCTCTTCAGACTTTCGTTTTATTGGGGGGAGGAAAAACCCTTCAGCAGGGGAATGTGCCGCCATCCGTGTTTTTATCATTATTTCTTAGAAAATCTCCATTCTCTCGCAGCTTTACTCATGAATGCACACTATTTCAGATCAGGTGTGCAGGGTACGGGTCCGGATAAAAAGAGAGCGATTATCCGATCCAGTCAAGAAGGATGATTGCTCCAAGGGCGATTAAGATGACGCTGATGATTGCCCGGAGAGTCCGTTTATGCTGGCATCTCAGCTGATCTGCCCGTTCCGGTGAGATACCATACGCAACAAGGAGCGTGATGAGGACAAGGGGCAGAATATAGACAAGGTTGTAAAGGACAAGCCACGTGAACCCTGCATTGACCGTCATATCCCGGCCCATCAGCCCGAGGATACTGATGTAGATCCCGCCTGTACAGGTAAAGCCGAGGATCCCGGCAAGGATACCGAGCACGAATGCCGCGGGGAGGGTAGCCACGCGGGCATAGTCCCCCAACAGCCGTTTATGGGAATCAGATATGGAAAGGGAGAAGTTGTCGTTGTTCCGGAGCAGGTCGATGATGTTTATCAAACCGAACAGGAGGGCAACGACACCGCCGATGATGGAGAAGGCTTTTGCAAGGCCGGATAAGGAGAAAAATGAGAACAGGCCGATACCCACAAGAAGGTGGAACAAGAACGTGGCGGCAATGAATGCCCCACCTGCCAGCAGGATACGCCTGCCGCTCCCGGCTGCTGTCATAGTGATGAGCAGGAAGACCAGCACGGAGAGCCCGCACGGATTGGTACTGTCAACAAGGGCGGCACCAATGACAAGCGGCAGGCTGAGCTGTGCGGATACGGAAGAGCTGCCGGGATCTGGTTGCGGGGTTATCGGTTGAACAGTCTCATTGCCCGTTACAGGGGTCTGGCCGGTAAGAGGAGCAGAAAGGGAGGGAGATATTTCAGGATTTACTTTTTTTTTTGGTTGAGGATTGCCTGCTCAAGGCCGGCCGGAATATCAAGGGATCCGGTCAGGACGGTATCCCCAACAACAACAACAGGAACCCCGGTTAAGGCATTATTGAGTCTGCTGTTCTCTGATACAAATACCATCTGGTTGGCCCGGTTGTGATAGACCTCGAGGAGCTGGAAATCCACATCGGGGTATATGTCACGGAGCGATTCGACAAAGGGTATAACCTCATGGCAGTGAGGACACTCTTCACCGTAGAAGAAATATACGGTGATGGTTCCCTGTGGGGAGGCAGGTGTGGGGGCTGCAGGAGAGAGAAGGGCGTTCAGGCCGGGAACCGCAAGAAACACGGCGGCAATAAGAAGGACGGCGGCCAGGATCAGCCCGACGTTTTTCATTGTTGAATCCATATCGTTGTATCCCGTATCTTTTTGTTGGGGAAATTACTTAATACATCACTTCGGGTTCCGGAAATCTATCTGAGGGAGATCATTGTCCCGACACCATCGCGGGTGAAGAGCTCGAGTATCAGGTTGTGCTCGATATTCCCGTTGATTATATGGGCGAAGCTGACCCCATTCTCAATGGCCTTCCTCACCGATCCCACTTTCGGGATCATTCCTTCGCCAAGAGCTCCTGTACGCTGCAGCTCGTTTGCTTCATTGATCGTGAGCCGCCGGAAAACCTTTGTCCGGCTTTTATCCATGACCCCGTCAACATCGGTCATGTTGATGAGTTTATAGGCTTTGAGGGCAATGGCGATGTCGCCGGCAGCGATATCGGCGTTGATGTTCAGGTGCCCGCCGGACCGGTCGATGGCAATGGGGGCAATAACCGGAATATACCGGGTATCGAGCAGGGTGTTTAATAGTGCCGGATCGATCCATTCGATCTCACCCACGTGCCCGAGATCCACTTCCTGCTGGACACCTCCTACCTCGACTTTCTGCATCTCCATCTTCTTTGCTAATATGAGGTTCCCGTCGCTTCCGGAGAGCCCGACACCACGGGCACCGCACTTGGCAATGAGAGAGACGATGTTGGCGTTGATCTTGCCGACAAGTACCATCTGGGCGATCTCGAGGGTCTCCTGGTCCGTGACCCGGAGGCCCCCGACAAAGACCGATTCCTTGCCCATCTGCTTCATCTTATCGCTGATCTCGGGACCCCCGCCATGAACGAGCACGACGCGGATGCCGACATAGTGCAGGAGCACCGCGTCCCGGATCGCATTTTCGAGTACTACAGGGTCGACCATCGCGTGGCCGCCGAGCTTGATCACAATCGTCTTACCATAGAACTGCTGGATATAGGGCAGTGCCTCCATTAAGACATCTTCGCGCTTCATTATGTGGTGTACCTCCCGTTAATCTCCACGTACCGCTCGGTGAGATCGCAACCCCACGCAGTGGCTTCCTCCTTTCCCGCTGCAAGGTCGAGGATGAACGTGACCTGTTTGCCATGCATGGCAGCCTTTGCCTTCTTGAGATCCGCGATGATTTCCCCGGATTTGACGAGCGGGTGCTTCTTCTTCGCATCACTGATCCAGAGCGATACCGCGTTTGGATCGAACTTCACGCCGGCCCTGCCCGCTGCCGCCACGACACGACCCCAGTTGGGATCCTCACCGTATACGGCGGTTTTGACCAGCGGCGATTCAATGACCGTGCGGGCAACCTTTGCTGCATCGTCTTCCTTCTTTGCACCCTTCACTACTATTTCAAGGAGTTTGCTTGCGCCCTCGCCGTCAGCGGCGATCTGCTTTGCAAGCGAGCGGCAGCACTCCTCAAGCGCTGCAGAGAATTCTTTCGGTTTCACTTTTCCTGCATCACCGGTCGCTGTGCAAAGCGCAATGTCATTGGTGCTTGTGTCACCGTCAACAACCACCCGGTTGAACGAGCGCTTTGTTGCAAGCTTCAGGGCATCGGCAAGCGGTTTTGCCGCGATTTCCGCGTCCGTATAAATGAACGCAAGCATGGTGCCCATGTTCGGCGCAATCATGCCGCTGCCCTTGGTGATGCCGCCAACCGTGAATCCTTCGCGTTTCACGAGCGCATGCTTGGGGTTGAGATCGGTGGTCATGATGGCCTTTGCCGCAAGGATTTCGGCTTCGGGTGTGCGGATGAGCTTCGGTGTGATGGTATCGCACTGGCGTTTGATGAGCGGGAGATCGAGATACCTGCCGATAACCCCGGTGCTTGCTACACCAACATGAGCCGGCCTGATACCAAGAGATTCAGCAGCATATTCGGTCATGGCAACCGCGTCTGTATAGCCCTGCTTCCCGGTATAGGCATTGGCACACCCGCTGTTGGCGATGACCGCTGCAAGTTTTCCTGCCTTGATCTGTTTTCGCATCAGCTCAACCGGGGCTGCCCTGACAAGGTTCTGCGTGAATACTCCCGCTGCCGTGCCCTCCGCATGGATTAGGGCAAGGCCGAATTTTCCCTCTTTTACACCCCAGGCTTTCACGCCTTTGACTGCACAGATGCTCTTAAACGTCATCTTCTCAATCCGCCCCGTCCTTTTCCGAATATGCCGATCCTATCGCATTGACAATATCCGCCCGTGTGATTATCCCAACGACCGTTTTGCCACGGAGGACCGGGAGGCGGGTGATGCCTTCCCGTAGCATGAGGGCAGCGGCAGCCTCCACTTCCATCTCCTCGGTAGCAGAGATGACCCGATGGGTCATGATCTTTTTCACCGGCATGTCTCCGATGTTGGTGAGCGCGTGCTTGGTCTTCTCCCAGTTGATGATCTCCCGGATCGGGATCTCGATTACCTCGAATGGGGAGGGTAGCCAGAGATCATCGGAGATCCTTTCAGATTCAAGGAGGGCGATGATATCCGATTCTGTCACCATACCGACCAGCTCCCGCCCCTCCATCACGGGAAGCCCGCCGATATGGTGTTTCCTGAAGAGGGTAACCGCGTCCCGGAGCGGGGTATCAGCCGGACAAACCACCGGCTCCTTTGTCATGGCGTCTGAAACAAGCATATTTTTCCTCCTCAGGGAAGTACCCCTGCACCTTTTAAACCGTCCTGCTCGGTAAATCCGCACATCAGGTTCATGTTCTGGATTGCCTGCCCGCTTGCTCCTTTGACAAGATTGTCTATCGCGGAAACGGCAACAACCCTTGTTCCCTCGCTCTCCACCATGAGATCGCAGAAGTTACTCCCGCGGACAGCGGCAAGGATGGGTTTCTGGTACCGGACAAAATATTCTCCTTTATAGTAATCCTGATAAAGCTTCTCGACTTCCTTCTGGCCGAGCGGTTCGTTGAGGAGGATGTGGGCGGTGGTGAGGATGCCGCGGTTGACCGGGACGAGATGGGGCGTGAAGTATACGTTTGCTTTCGAACCGAGGAATGCCATCTCCTGTTTCATCTCGGCGAGGTGGCGATGGCTTGTCCATTTGTAGACTCCTACGTTGTCCCCGACATTGGGATAATGGGTAGTTGCCGAGGGGTTGTCACCGGCTCCGCTCACGCCGGTCTTTGAGTCGTAGATGACCGTGTGAGCGTACTTTGCAAGCGGGGCTGCTGCAAGAGTTGCCCCCGTGGGGAAGCAACCGGGATTTGATACAAATTTTGCATTTATGCAGTCCTTCCGGTGGAGCTCGGGAATGCCGTACGGTGCAGCGAAGTAGTCGCTATGATGGACACCGTAGACGTTCTCAAAAACCTCCTTTGGCAGACGGTAGTCCGCGCTCAGGTCCACGACTTTAATCCCGCGGGAAAGCAGTTTTCCGGCATAATTCATCGCAGCGGTATGTGGCACAGCAAGGAAAACTACATCGGCGTCGATGGCATCCGCCTCCGGGTTGGTGAAGGCGAGATCCGTGAACCCTTTCAGGTGGGGATGGACCTGATCAAGTGGCGTCCCGGCAAGCTTGCGGGAGGTTGCGCAGACAACTTCTGCCTTCGAGTGATATGCAAGAAGGCGGACAAGTTCGCCACCGGCATAACCGGATGCCCCGACAATCGCAATTTTCATGAGAAGAGTTTTCCGGTTGTATAAATTTAATGCTTGTTAAGGCATGCTTCCGCACGGTGCTGCTATTGAATCAACCGGGAACCATTATTACTGCTGCTGCATTCTGCGGGTGCAGATTGTATGAAGCCGCTGCCCGAGCAGTTCGATCCGCTGCCGGTCTTCGAGACCTTCGAGCAGGTCTTCGGGAAGCGCATCGATCCCTTTAGCCGCGCCAAGGTATGCCCCGCATATGAGGGCGATGGTATCGGAATTTCCTCCGGTATTGGCAGAGACGGTAAGGAGGTCCGGAGGGTGAGGGTACCTGCTGATGAGGAAGAAGGCGATAGGGAGAGTCTGGAAGACCGAAACATCATGACCAATTTTTAAGAGGGCTGTCTCGGTGTCCATTCCCTCTTTTTCCAAAATAAGCGCCTTGTGAATCTTCCTCCCGAGCACATCATCTTCAACCTGCGCTTTTGCCAGTGCACGTCCTATTGGGTTGGGACTTTCGTTCAGGGTATGGTACAGGAGGGTGACTAACGTAGAGACGGCCGCATGGGCTGCCGGATGGGTATGAGTCACATTGCATGCCCGGACTGCCCGCTCGCAGGCTTCGCTCATATCGGGATAGGCAAGGGCAAACGGGATTGCTATCGGGAGGCAGCCGGAGGTTGTGGATTTCACGCCTTTTCTGGGTTCATCTTCCTTTTCCGAATGCTCACAGACTGATGCAACCGAACCATCAGGAAACCGGAGGAGTCCCCTTGCGTAAAGTTCACGCAGGGCAGCAGAATACCGTTCTTCATTGAATTTTCCGTCAGCCAGCAGGGTGCCGGCAAGGATCATCAGCTGGGTGTCGTCGGTAAACTGTCCAGGGGATAATGCTTCGTTTGGGTGGTTTTTGTATGCGCGCCGGTACCCGTATTTCATCTTCTTCAGGTTCGGGGCACCACTCTCATGGGGCATCCCCAGCGCATCACCGATTGCCGCACCCAGCATACAGCCCTTGAATTTCTTCAGCATCAATCCTATATTAAAAAACCCGGATACATAACACTTGTTATATTGAAGAATTCCGC
>CAZMCL010000089.1:0-6990 GCA_964564375.1 uncultured Methanoregula sp.
TCATCGACCGGATGCAGGCCTACCACGCGGAGCG
This sequence comes from uncultured Methanoregula sp., assembly GCA_964564375.1. Taxonomy (GTDB): domain Archaea; phylum Halobacteriota; class Methanomicrobia; order Methanomicrobiales; family Methanospirillaceae; genus Methanoregula. Next base: position 35 of record CAZMCL010000089.1, read on the forward strand.
GGCGCTTTTTGGCGGGCGGACCGGACAGCACGGGCTCATATACTCGGTTGCCGGCCGGAAAGGGGCGGAGAACTTCACCTGCATTACCCACGTCCTTGTCGCGTTCTTCCATACGCTTGGCGTGACCCCGGCTGGCGAAGTGCTTATTGACAGCGCCGATGTGGTGCACGATATCCGCACGATTGCCGGGAAGGAAGAGGAAGTGAAGGAGCAGGTGCGGCGGCTCTTTTAAGTATCACCGTCACCATTCACGGTTGCGGAGGAATGCGTTTTTCTAAAGCGTTAATGCGCTTCTCGATACGGGAAAGTGACTGGTGAATCATGAAAATAAATGCAAGTCCGATGGCCCAGACAACCCACTGCATGTTTGCCATGGCAACAAGAGTGATGAGCCCGGCACCAAGAACTGCTTCACCCTCACCTTGTTCAATGGCAGACTCTGTTTTATTTTTCCCGATGTAGTACCATACGAGCAGGCCAAGGATTGCAATGATGATGATACTCGTGGCAAGCAGCAGCTGCATGGTCACGATGCCAAAGATGCCGATTGCTGCGATGGCGACGATAAAAAGGGCCAGCTTTGTTTTTATTCCTGAAATTTCCATAAATATTCTCTCTCTGATATATGATTTTTAATGACGCCATCTGATAAATGTTTTTAATTGTTTACACGGGAGAAATCCTCAATCGCAACGATGGGAGCTGATGCCCCCCCGTAGGGAAAACTGCCGCCGCCCCGTAGGACGCCCCGCGGCGGCTTCAATTACCGGTGCATCCCAAAATTAATCAGGATTTTTCGTTTTTTCGTTACCGGTAATACATCGTTATCGCAACCGAGGATGCCACAAGCATGCGGGGCGGAGCCCAAAAGAGCGTCAGCATTCCCTCATATTATCTCACCAGTAGATTTTTTCCAATATCTTCCCAGCACCCCCAGTTCTCTTATCTCCCTACACTTCCCGTCCCCCCATACAAAAAATGTAATCCTTTCGGCCGCCAAAATTCTATGATATGGCAGGAAGCACGGGGAAATACCCGGAGGATCACAGCGGGCTTACCCGTACATTCCAGAAAGCAATCCCCTGCCTTCTCGTGCTTTCACTTTTCATCTTAACCTCAGCGTGCCTCCATGCCGCTCAACCCGCTCCCGCAGTCCCGGAAAACGGGTCTCCCGGTGCTGACACCGCAGATAATTTCCTGCTGCAGAATGTCGTCAACATATCCGCGGGCGATTCCGATAGCACCATACCCGAAGATCGCACGGCCGCTGCCATCCGGGACGCCATCGATTCGCGGGACCAGGCCACCCGCGATGCAGCCGTCGCCCTCATCATGCCGGAGCATGGCGGGACGTTCCGCACCTCGCAGCTCTGCGATCTCTGGGATGCGGCCAATTCCCGCTGGACATACGTGGAAGACCCGGATGGCAGCGATTATTTCTCGCCCGCGAGCCGGACCATCACGCTCGGGTTCAGGGGCGATTGCGATGATTTTGCGGTTGTCGTTGCCGCAATGATCGAATCAGTGGGCGGGGATGCCCGGGTGGTTTACGCGACAAACGGGACGGCCGTCCATGCCTACCCGGAAGTCTTCATCGGCACTATTTCGGAAGAATTTGAAAGGGCTGCTGCATATATCCGGCAGCGCTACCATGTCACGGGTATCGGTTGCCATATCACCCGCAGTGAAACCGGCACGCAGTACTGGCTGAACCTTGACTGGTGGAGCCGGTATCCCGGCGGGATATTCTTTGCCGATGACGGGGTGCGGACGGCATATTACCCGGACGGGCGCTGGGAGCAGGTGGAATCGTGAGGGGAATGATGATGGTTCAGATGTTGAGGGTTCAGAGCAATCGTGGCCCGGTCCCGTGGAAGATCCGGCCAGCAGATGCGGGGGCGAATCACCCCATCCCGCGGGATCCCGTCCATGACTGAAGTCATCGTCCTTGCCTGTTTCGTTTCCTTTGCGCTCTTCCTGGTCACCGGAGGACTCAAAAAGTTCGCAGCCATTGCAGGCTGGACCTGTATTGTCCTCAACCTCTTATCAGAGCTGCCGGGATATTTCAGGGAGGTCAACTTCCTCTACCCGACCCTTGCCCTCCTTTCGGTCCCGTTCCTGGCAATCACGGTCCGGCACCTCCTGCATGATGACCCGGTCGCTCTCCGCCTCTCCACCAGCGCTGCCGTTGCAACGCTCATAATCGTCCCGTTTGCCTTCATCCCCGTCCTGCGGGATGCGCTGGTTGGGATTGTTATCAACCTTGTTTTCCTTATTGTCACTGCGCTCGGATACCACCCGGTATGGAATGCATGGGACATTATCTCAGAGAACGGGTTCTACAACCAGATCATCCCCGGCTGCACCGGCATCCTTGCCATTGCGATGATGGCCGGGATAATCGCCGGTGTGCCGGGCGCCGCGGTCCGGCAGCGGGTCGCCGTCATTATACCGGTTGCCCTGACGCTCTTCATCCTGAACATCTTCCGCGTTACCGGTGTCTTCATCGCGGTCTCGGGCCGGTGGTTTGACAGCCTGCCCGATCCCACCGGCACGGGCGATGCAAACTTCTTCTGGGTGCATAACGTGATTGCAGAAGCCCTTGCGATCCTCTTCCTCATTGCGCTCATCGCGGGGCTGTGCCGTGTCCTGCCCGGGCTGTGGGACTATGCAAGGGACGTGGTGGACCTGTACTACGGTGCGGTCCGGAATTTCATAACAAAGCCCTGAGCGGAGCCGGCTTTGCCGGCTGGAAATCAGGTTGAACCAAAGAAGGAGACCGTGGTCTCATGGTGCAATGTCCCGGCAGGCCGGGCATTTTAGGCCGTAATCGTGATACATTTCCGCCCAGGGTGCAAACCCGATGCAGACCGCCGGCTTGACCATGTGGATCCCGCAGTACACCTTCCCGTCATCCCGTTTATCGTAAAACGGGCAGTACGTCAGCTTTCTATTGGCGGGCGAGACCCAGTAATAGATCCATTCGACCTGCAAAAGGTCAGTAATGGTAAGCCCGGCGCCGGTCGATCGCCTGCCATCGCGGAAGCGGATTGAGACGTGCTGTAAGATATCGTTCCGCTGCCCTTCGATCCAAGGCACAAGGTCTGCGGGGATCCCTTTCTGGTCCCAGCCCCACTTCTCGCAGCACTTTCCGCATTGCAGGCAGTCCTGTTCTGCTGTCATGGCTGTTAATCTTTTAAAAGAATTTGCTGCATAACGGTATTATCTCTTGGTCTCCAAGGCAGGCACACTTTTTCCCGGCTGCATGCCCAAACTGTTTTCATTGGGAAAATTCAAATTGAAAGTTAATACGGGCATATTTTGAGTTACCCTTATTAGGGTAGTTCCGGATAAATGTCCATTAACAAGTAGTACTCACGCCATGGCTTCCTACACCATTCTGTACGTTGATGATGAGCCGGACCTGCTGGTTCTAGGGAAGACCTTTCTCGAAGCCATAGGGGACTTTACCGTTGATACGCGAGAATCTGCCACTGATGGGCTCGATGCGCTCCGCGCCCGGCCTTATGATGTTATCATCTCGGACTATCTCATGCCCGAAATGGATGGGCTGGCATTCCTCAAAGCAGTACGAGCCGGGTTTGGCGACCTTCCGTTCATCCTCTTCACCGGCCGGGGCCGCGAGGACGTGGTCATCGAAGCTATCAACAATGGCGTTGACTTCTACCTCCAGAAGGGCGGGGACGTAAAAGCGCAGTTCGCCGAACTGGCCCATAAGATCCGGATGGCTGTGGAGCGTAAACAGGCTGTGGCAGAGCGCACCGAATCCGAGAAAAGTCTCAGCATAATCTTCCATGCAAGCCCCATCCACCAGATGATTACCGATTTCTCCACCGACCGGATCATCAATATCAACGATCGCTTTTTACGTGACCTCCGACGCGCCCGCAGCGATGTTCTTGGCAGGACTACGCAGGAAATTGGCCTGATGCCCAATCCGGCGCAGATGGCAGAATTGAAAAAGGAACTGCTATCATCAGGGGTTGTCCGGAACGTCCCTGTCACGGTGCATGGCAGCACGGGAACCGTATACACCTCGCTCACCTCCATGACGCGTGTGCAGGTGCACGGAAAGGACCTCGTCTATACCCAGTCCGTGGACATCACCCCGCAGAAGAAAGCCCAGCAGACCATCAACGCCCTTTTAAATGCGCCTGCAGATGTCTCGATGCTGCTCGATACCGGCGGGAAAATCCTTGCCGTGAACCATGCAGCATCCGTCCGGTACAAAATTCCTGTTGAGGAACTTATCGGAAGGGATGCGTTCACGCTGATATCGGCGGATTATGCTACGAGGCGGCGCGGAGGGGTTGATGAAGTAATCCGGACCCGGCAACCCCTTGCCTATACGGACAACCAGTCCGGCAGGGTGTATAAAAACCACCTGTACCCTGTCCTTGATTCGGAAGGAAATGTTACAGCCGTAGCTGTGAACTCGCATGATGGAACCGATGAGGTTGCGGCAAAGAAGGCCCTTAAGGAGTCAGAAGAGAAATACCGGCTCGTGGTCGAGAACAGCCACGACACGATCTACATCTACCGGGGTGACCGCTTCCTTTTTATCAACCGGCAGGCTGAGGAACTCACGGGTTACACTCATGAGGAACTCATGCAGCGGGATATCTGGCATTTCCTGCATCCTGATGACCGCGAGGAGTTGAAACAACGGGCACTACAGCGGTTTGCCGGGGGGGAGGTATCATCGGCGTTCGAGGCCCGCATCCTCAAAAAAGACGGTACGGTCAGGGACGGGCAGTTCTTTGTCGACATTGTAAAATTCCTTGGCGAACCGGCTATCCTCGGGATTGCCCGTGACATCACCAAGCAGAAGCAGGCTGAAGAGGCAATCCGGGAACGGGAACATCAGCTACGGTCGCTCTCAGATAACCTCCCCAACGGTCTGGTTTACCAGGTTATTGTTGATGCGGACGGGAAACGCTGGTTTGCCCACATCAGTGCCGGTGTGGAAGCGATTCATGAGGTGACGGCAGAAGAGGTGCTGCGGGACGCATCGCTTCTCTATACCCAGATAGTTGAAGCGGACCGGGGTGCATTCAGCGAAGCCGAGGAGCGGGCCCTTGCGTCCATGTCCCCGTTCAGTTTCGAAGCCCGGTTCCGTACGCCTTCGGGCAAAGATCTGTGGCTCCTCCTCCGTTCCGCTCCCCGGCCTCAGCCCGGGGGAGGCGTGCTCTGGGACGGGATAGAACTCGATGTTACCGCCACAAAACGGGGTGAGGAAGAGCTCAGGAGCGCCTACGAGCAGCTCGCAGCCTCGCAGGAAGAACTGCGGGGCCAGTATGAGGTGTTGAAGGACGGGCAGGAGCAGCTTCTTGAGAGCGAGGAGAAATACCGCACGCTGGTCGAGCATACTGAGGACGGAGTATTTGTGGCGCAGGCAGGAAATATCATCTTTGTCAACGAGTCACTTGCAGGCCGGGCCGGGTACTCCTCAGCCGAGCTGATCGGCCAGCCCTTTGCACAGCTCATTGCACCCGAAGACCGCGAGATGGTGACCTCCCGCCACATTCAGCGCCTGTCAGGTGACTCACTTCCTGACAATTACGAGTTCTCGCTCCTCAAGAAGGACGGGACAACCCGGTTGAAGGTCAGGATCCGGGTCGGCACCGGAAGATATCACGGATCGCTTGCGGTCATTGGTACGCTGCATGATGTGACCGAGGAACGGCAGCGGGAAGCCGCGCTTGCACAGAGCGAGGAACTCCACCGGAAGATGGTTATCGCGATTCCCGATGTTGTAGTTACGGCAGATCTTGACGGCAACATCACGTTCATCAATGAGACCGGGGCCCGGCTCTTCGGGGCAGAGGACGCTGCGGTAATGATTGGGAAGTCCATGTTCTCCTTCTTTGCACCGGAATGTATCCCGCTTGCAGTAGAGAATACCCGGCTTATGTTCGAGCGCCCGCTTGGCCCGGTAGAATATATTTTTCTGAACAAGGATGGCGCCCGGGTCCCCCTTGAAGTGAACGGGGATGTTCTCAGGACCCCGGAGGGGACGCCGTACGGCATGGTCTACATTTGCCGCGACATCACGGAACGGCAGCAGGCAGAAGAAGCGTTCAGGCAATCCGAAGAGCTGTACCGGAGCCTTGTCACAGCTTCCCCGGATGGGATCGCGATGCTGGATACGAAGGGTTTTCTCACGTATGTGTCGCCCAAGGCACTTGAGATGTTCGGGCTTTCCCGTCCCGATGAAGCAATCGGGACAAATGTTATTGACTGGCTGGATACTGAAGATCGTGTTCTTGCCCATGAACGATTTGAAACAGTCATCTCCAAAGGCCATTCCCATTCCCAGACATACCGGATGCGCAGGAAGGATGGGTCCGGTTTTGTGGTGGAGATGCACAGCACCGTCTATCATGACTACCAGGGTTCGGTAACCGGCATGATCTCTATCCTCCGCGATATCACGGAACGGCGGCAGGCGGATCTGGCGCTCATCGAGAGCGAGGAGAACTACCGACGCATCATCGAGAACATGCAGGACGTCTTCTACCGCACGGACAGGGACGGCGTTCTCACGATAATCAGCACCTATGGGGCACAACTGGTTGGTTTTGATTCGGCCGACGAGATCATCGGAAAATACCATGCAGCCGACTTCTATGCCAATTCTGCCGAACGGGACGCTCTCACAGCCACACTGCATGAGAAAGGAGCGGTGACCGGGTATCCCCTCACCCTCCGGGACCGGCATGGTAGCCTTCATGCTGCCACGGCAAGCAGCCGCCTTATCTACGATAAGAGCGGGAATATAGCCGGCGTTGAGGGGATCCTCCACGATGTCACCCAGATCCGTGAAGTGGAAAATGCCCTCCGGCAGGCCAACCGCCAGATCACGCTTATGACGAGTATCACCCGCCACGATATCCGCAACCAGCTCCTTGCACTCAACGGCTGGCTGGAACTTT
>CAZMCL010000090.1:0-6934 GCA_964564375.1 uncultured Methanoregula sp.
AGCCCGCGCTGCCTCGTCCATGAAGAAGTACATATCATTGAATGCAGTGGTGCCGGTCTTAATCATCTCAAGACAGGCAAGTTTCGTCCCCCAGTACACATCATTGCCGGTCAGGTGAGCCTCGAGAGGCCAGATCTTCTGGCTGAGCCAGTCCTGAAGGATCATATCATCAGCATAGCCCCGCAGGAGGCTCATCGCCGCATGGGCATGGGTGTTGACAAGGCCGGGAAGTGCGATGGTGCACGAACCATCCATGACGAGATCCGCATCGTCCCGGTGCTGGTTCCGAATACCCTCGCCAATTTCAGCAATGATACCGGTCTCATCGATGAATATATCGGTTGCGGTTCCGTTGACCATTGTACCGGCTATGAGTATTTTCTGGTTTCTGTTAAACAGCTCATTCATGGGTCTGGATCTCCGTTGGTTCAGGCAATATTTGTAATAATCGTGTCCATGATCGCAGCCGTCCGGTCACGATATTCACGAGAAATTTTCAGGATCTCTTCATAGGTCAGGACCCCGTCTGAAAGCCCGTTGGCATAGTTGTCAACAGTACAGATGGCGGCAAACGGGATTGCGAGCTCGCAGGCAAGCGTGGCCTCAGAGGCAAGGGTCATCCCGACAAGGTCGGCAAACTTTGACAGGGCTGCAATCTCCCCCACGGTCTCGAAGCGGGGGCCCCGCGTCTGAATGTAGGTGCCCCCGTATCGTGCCTCGGGAACATTCTGATGGAGCTTGCGGGAGAGGTCCTCTGATATCGATGGCATGACATGCTCGATAGCATGATCATGGATTGACGGGATGTCGGTCATGGTCACAAAATCCGTGGGGATCACAAGCGAACCCGGTGTGATGTCCCTGGTAAGCGAGCCGGAAGAGGCAAACGCGATGAGCCGGTCCACACCCGCGATGGCAAGGGCCGCCATGTTTGCCCGGTGGTTGATCCGGTGCGGGGGAAGCCCGTGCTGGTGGCGCATCAGGAGCGCGATATCCCCCAGGAGGAGCTCAACATTGCCAAACGGCGTGTCGACCCGCTTCTTTTCTAAGTCCGGAAGTTTTGAGAAGAGAAGGCTGGTACCCCCGATTATCCCGAGCATCTCAACACCACCTTCCGCGGCAGGTACTGACCACGATTCCCTGTGATATCCGGAACACCTTCATCAGCCCAACTCTTCCGGAAGATTTGGCAGGAGCAGCACTAATACTTAGCGTAACTTTCTCTTATGCAACATTTAGGCAAGCGTAAATTATCAAGGCGTCTAATATTCAACCATGGGCACATTTCTCACCGTCAGCGATGAGACGATAAAAAATGGCGAATGCACGGACATTTACTTTATCCGGACCGAGGAGACACTCAAAGACGATAACCTCAACCCGGATGTTGTCATGGAAGTCACCGCAACGTCGCTTCCCGACAAATATGCAGTCTTCTGCGGGCTTTCTGACATCCTTGCACTGCTTGACGGGGTCCCGGTAACCGTGGATGCAATGCCCGAAGGCACCGTTTTTTACAAAAACGAGCCGGTGCTCCGCATCACCGGGAAGTACCGCGACTTCGGCCGGTACGAGACTGCAATCATCGGGTTCACCTGCCATGCATCCGGCGTTGCCACCGCCGCCGCACACATAAAGGCCCTGGCTGGTGACCGCCCGGTCTTCTCCTTTGGCTCCCGGCGCCAGCACCCCGCAATTTCTGCCATGATCGAACGGGCGGCATGGATCGGCGGGGTTGACGGGGTCTCCAACACCTGCGCGCCGGAAGGGATGCCGGTGGTAGGCACCATGCCCCACGCATTCGTGATGTGCTACGAAAAACCGGAGGACGCGTGGCGGGCATTTGACCGGAGTGCTCCCGCGTCCGTGCCCCGGATCATGCTCTGCGACACGTACTGCGACGAGAAGTCCGAGTCCCTGCGGGCAGCCGCGTGCGGGGCAGCCGCGGTCCGGCTCGACACGCCCCGCTCCCGGCGCGGGAACATGCGGGCGATCATCGAGGAAGTGCGCTGGGAGCTCGACGCTCATGGCCATAAAGATGTGAAGATCTTCCTCTCCGGAGGAGTGACACGGGAAGACGTGATCGCGTACCGGGACTGCATCGATGCATTCGGTGTAGGTGGAACGATCGCCAATGCACCGGTCATCGACTTTGCCATGGACATTGTCGAGATCGAAGGCCAGCCGAAAGCGAAACGGGGCAAGCGCAGCGGTGTCAAGCAGGTGTATGCGAAGAAGGATGGGGAGCATGTCGTGCTGCCGGCATCACAGAAAGCCCCAAAGGGTACCATGCCGCTGCTCGAACGCTACATTGAGAAAGGTAAGGTGGTGCAGGACTCGTGGATGCAGGCGGCACGGGTGCGGGCGGCCACTGCCGTTGCCCAGATGAAGAAGGACTGACAGCAGCCTTCCTCCACCGGCTCCCGTTTTGCAGGATCAGGGAAACGCCGGTATGATAACCCACCTGTTTTTAATACGTAAAAGTTAAAATTGCGTTCTATTGTGAATCCGGCCACACCTCCAGGACTGAAGCGAACCTGCCCTGCATGTAACAGGCCGGTCGAGCCGGGCTTCAAATTCTGTGAATTCTGCGGGACGCGGATACCGCAACTATCAACCTGCAGCAAATGCGGCACCCGGTTCATAGCTCCGGTAAAGTTCTGCGACTTGTGCGGAGCCCCGGTCATCCTTGAGGTGATACCGGAGCCGGATGAATTACCAGAAAAATATTCAGAAGAAGACACCGGACCGGCTGAATATGAGGCACCGGAATACCCTGAAGAGGAAATTTCAGAACCGGATGCGGGTGAATTACCAGAACTCTATGCGGAGGATGAAACACCAGAATACCGTAAAGACGAAATTATTGAGCCGGATACAGAGGATTTACTCGAAAAATTCGGCAAAGAATACAGCGATGATGAGACTTTTGGATCCTCCCGTAAGCCAAAATTCCCAACCACGAAAAAAAGCAAGGCAGGAAAGCAATCCGTGACCCCATCACCGTCCGGACCGGGATCGCCGGTTAGTGTCGATGACGCGCTGTTTCTCTCTGACAAGAAGCCGGCTCCTTCAAAAACACCGGTAAACAGGACCATGGTTATTTGGGGGATTGTTGTGCTGGCAGCCATTATCGCGGCGGTTTATTTCATCGTGTTGCCGATGTTTGCGGGAAACGGGGATTCCGGCCTCCACAGCAGTGTGACCGTAACGGATATCACAAATCTCCCGGAACCAACGCTTGTCAATACAATCCCGTCCGGCCTGACGGGAACCCCCGCCCAGGCATCTGGCTCTCTCGTCCCCCTGCCGACAGAAGTGATACCCTCTGGCCAGACACTCTACTTCCACGTGGATAAAGACCCCGTTACTGCAAAGATAACGGTAATCTTTGCCGGAAGTGCGGGGGTGGGCAGTATCACCAGTGCGGATGTCAAAGTCACCCACCCGAACGGGGCGGTGGCTACGGGAATCATCCTGCCCCTGAAAGGAGTGAATGAGATCACCCTCGATGGATCGAAAGAGACCGACCGGCTGGAGATCATTGCAAAGATGACCTCCGGTGAGACCTACCGGGTCCGTGACGAACTCATCCCGTTGTGGGGGGGTTAGCGTCCCCGGGGGATTTGTCCTTTTACCTTTTTAGTCACGGATAAAAGATATCGCACTACAGGTAGTGACATTATATTATGGGGCATACGGGGTACCATGAGTCCGCATGCCAGTATGGCGGGAACCGGCAATAAAACCCGTGTATTTTTATAACGGCACTACCTAATCGCGTTCCATGGAGGAGTCCTCGCAACCCGCTGCCATTCCGCGTACCTGCACATCGTGCGGGAGCCCGGTTGAACCCGGCCATAAATTCTGCGAGATCTGTGGCGCAAAGGTGGATGAGCTGCCCGTCTGCAGGAAGTGCGGGGCCCTGTTCATAGCTCCGGTAAAGTTCTGCGAATTGTGCGGGACCGCGGTCATACCGGATGGGAGTGTGAAGGTGCATGACGAAGGGCCGGCGCCGGAACTCCCCCCTCTGCATGAACCGGATATGATGGTGCCGGATGGGGCAGATGAACAGGAAATTCCGGAGCCGGAACCACTACCCATTCCGGAACAGGAACTACCGGGCCCGGAACCAGAAGAGCCGGTTCCGATCCGGATACCCCTGCCAGCAAAATCCTCAACCCCGCTTTCAGGAAATGCACTCTTCTTACAAGATGAGGAAAAGTCACCCGGGCCTGAGGACCCGTCGAGGAAAAACAAATCCCCAAACAAAGTCTTCGTTGCCGGCGGGATTGTTCTCCTGCTCGTGGTCATCGCAGGGATCTTATTCATCGGCCTGCCGGTGCTGCAGGGCAATACTGCATTGAACGGGACAAACCCGTCACTGGCAACGGGGGATACCCCCCTGCCGGAACAGACGACTCTCCCTGCCACCATGCCGACCATGATGCCGACTCCGGTCCTGACAACACCAGCCGATCCCTTCCTCCCGCTTCCAACCCAGCTCATCCCAAAGAATCAGGAGGTCTACTTCGATGTTCAGAAAGACGGGGTAACGGGTGAAATAACGGTCCTGTTCCAGAACGGACCCGGAGTGAACACCTTCAAATCAGCAGACGTGAAAGTAACGCACCCGGACGGATCCGTTGTGACCGGCACCCTCATTCCTTCCAAGAGTACCGAGATCTTCCTTGACGGCTCGAAAGGAAACGACCGTATTGAAGTGATCGCCAATATGTATACCGGCCAGAGTTACCGGGTCAGGGATGAAATGTTGCCCTTGAAGGGTCATTGAGCCCCGCCCGTGAAATTTCTCCTCAATTTTAACATAAATTTCATTTACTGGCAAAAGAGATCGTATCACAGGGTGCTATGGTATGTTTTGTGGCGAATGCGGGACCGAGAATCCCGAGACCAACACGTTCTGTAAAAACTGCGGCAGGGCGCTTCGAAAACCTGCGGAGGCCCCGACAACACAACCGGCAGCCGCACCGGTGCAGCAGCAGGCCGCTACGGTCCCTGTCGTCACCCCCCCGGTTCCCGCAGCAGGAGAAAAGCCCAAGCGCATGTGGCTGGGCATCGTGAGCATCATCCCCGCGATCCTCTCATTGTTGATCTACCCGTACCTTCTCGGGATTGGTGCTGTCGTGATCGGGATCGCGAGCATCCTCCTTGCAAGGAAACAAGGGACACGGTTCCCGGTTGCGGGGGTGATCGGGGTAATAATCGGGATGCTTTCGATCATCATGAACATGTTCTGGCTTGACATATTCCCGCCCGGGCAGATCCTCCCCCCCATCCAGTAATTTTTTAAAAAAAAGATAGATGGTCCGGTCATCACAGATCGTTTTTTTAGTTCTTCCGGCGGTTGAGTATAAACAGCCCGCCAAGGACCCCGAAGATCGCGAGCCATCCCGGCAGGGGGAGATCAAAGCTTGAGGCTGCTGCATGCGCCTCGGCAACCGCTGCTGCGTCCCGGACCTGCTCTGCTTCCTCCGTCTGGCCGAGCGCATCATAGATTCCCGCACCTTCGTTGAAGATCTCGGCCTGCTGCTCGTAGTCATCCTCAGGAGTCAGGGCAAGTGCCGCATTGTAATTCTGCTCTGCTTTCGTGCATGATTCGATCATGACGTCCCAGTATGTCTGTGCCTGCGGGTCTTTCTGGTGGAAACCTGTACTCATGACATACACACGCTGCTGGGCTGTCGGGTTCTGTAACTTATCCAGTACGGCACTCATATCTGCGGCGGGATTCTGCGCAAGCGCTTCCTGCCGGACATATGCACGCAACTGTTCGTCGTACAGGCTGCTTGCCTTTTCGCACCGGGCCTTGTACAAATTGCCGTCACGCACGTAATCGCCGGCAGTGTACTGCCATTGGGGTTTTGCACGGTTGGCAATATATTCAAGCAGCATATCCTCAAACGATGCCTGGACCGGTGCCACCACCATTACCAGAAGGAGGAATAATGTAACCGCACGCAGGACAGCACCTTCTCTCATGCATGCCCCTTGGAAACAGGAGATGAAAAAATTGTCGTTTTCGCTTTTTATGTTTACACCCCGTGCCCGGCCACCGGTTTTCCGGCGTTTTTCGGACCGCCCGGGCCCCGCTCCATAAACAATTCTTTTAACCTATGGCATCCTAGTAGATAGGAGCGGGCTGGTAGATCAGTGGTAGATCGCTTCCTTGGCATGGAAGAGGCCGCGGGTTCAATTCCCGCCCAGTCCATCCGTTTCTTTTCAGCTGCCTGAAGCAGTGCATTTCTTCACCTTTTTTATTCCGGGACGCCAATTGTGGATCATCCGCTGGAATATCCATGACCCATTACATGAAATTTTCTGCTGACAACGTACGGTGCGCCCTGCCCCTTGCCGGCACGCGTATCGTTCTCCGGATTGTCCGGATAACGCCCCCGGCAGAAAAACATAACGGACTTGCAGGCACGATCAGTTTCCACGGCGAGACTATCCCCGTCTATTCACTCCGCAGCCTCCTCTCATTGCCGTACCGGCCGCCACACATCCGGGATATGCTCATCATCGTACATTCCGGTACGGGATTCCTGGGCATCTGGGTCGACGAAATAGCCGGTGTTTTTGACAGTGCGGCTCCCGCTGAACCCGCCCCACCGGACTTCCCCGGCCTATACACGGACAGTGACGGTACGATTGTTATCCAGGATCTTTTGCGGTTTCTGGCACACGCAGACACAGCTGAAATCCCGGTCGCGCTTGTCGCCGGGGCCAGAAAAAGCGGTGGACCGGGAGCTGCAATGGAAGAGACCATGCCGGAGCGGGAGATCCAGGCCGTCCTGGAACAGCGGGCGCAGGCACTTGCACGCCCAAAAGACGAATCAAAAAAGGCGCAGATTGTCGACGTCCTCTTCTTCCGGCTCGTATACAAGGAATATGCCATGGAAATGAAATATAT
>CAZMCL010000091.1:0-3246 GCA_964564375.1 uncultured Methanoregula sp.
CTGATGCTTGACAAGACCATCAAGCAGCCGATCTCCCGGATCATCGAGGCGCTCGGCTGGGACTGGAACGATGTGGATCCCTCGCGGACAACGCTCGCCCAGTGGGGACTGGGATAATTTTTCTCAATCCGACTCTGATGGGCAGAAAACCAAAAAAAAGAGACCGGACCGGTTTTCCACACCCATTTTTTTCAGTACAAATAAATAATGTTTAATACCAATTCAAGCAATTGAGTTTCTTATCCAACCGAAGTGATCCCAAAAATTCCGGGGGAACGGGCGGGCAGTATCTGAAAATGACATACGGGAAAACGTTTATCGAGCGGGAAGAGAGCCTCTCCAACCTCTGGCTTTTTATCGTCATCAACACGACCGTTCTTGGACTCCTTATCAATATCCTCTCGCTCAATTTCGGGAACAATGATGTTGCCCCGAACCTGTTCTACATCCCGGTAGTGATTGCCGCATACTGGTACCCGCACCGGGGGCCGGTCTTTGCCGTCGTCATATCGGCAGCCTACATGGGGCTCGTCTATTTTTTCCTCGGCAGCGATGCTGCCATGCTCATCGAGTCCTCCGTTATCTGTTACGTGCTCATCGGGGTATCGGTGGTTGTGTCGAGCCTTGCCACCCACATGCGCAGGAACGAGCTGAAGTACCGCAGCCTCTTCAACAACTCGCAGGCCGGCGTGGGGCTTATCGATCACACAACCCATGGGATCCTGGAGATCAACCACCAGTTCGCCACCATCCTCGGGCATACCGAGCAGGAGATCCTCAGGATCCCCTTTGGGGATCTCTTTTCCGATGACGGGAAGAAGGAAGCCTTCTTTTCCCAACTGTCCCATGACCGGAGCGTGGAGAACTTCGAGGCCCGGTTCCAGTCAAAGGCTGACGGGAACCGGTGGATACTCATCTCCGCCGGACTGCTCCCGGACAACCAGTTCGTGGTCAACATCGTGGATATCACCGACCGTAAGCACGCAGAACTGGCCCTTCTCATCAAAGACCACGCGATCAGTTCCTCCATCAACGCGATCGCCATCCTCGACCTTGACTTCAACATCACGTATGTCAACCAGTCGCTGCTGCGCCTGATGGAGTACCACCACGAAGAGGAGTTCATTGGCCGGAACACCATGGATTTTGTCAGTTCCCCGCAGCGCTTTGCCACCGTTCGCGAGGCGATTAGCAGGAACGGGAGCTGGTTTGGCGAACTTGCACTCCTCAAGTACAACAAAAATCCGTTCTTTGTCCTGCTCTGGATGAACAAGGTAAAGGACGATTCCGGCAACCCCATCTGCATCATGGCGTCGTTCATCGACATCACTGACCGGAAGCAGATGGAGATGGCCAAGCGAAAAGCCCTCGAGCAGATCGAGAAGAATATCGAGCAGTTCGCCATCCTTGGCGACCATATCCGGAACCCGCTTGCGGTCATCGTGGGCTTATCGAGCCTTGCCCCCTGCGACATCAGCGACAAGATCGTGCTCCAGGCACGGGAGATCGACCGGATCATCACCCAGCTCGACATGGGATGGATCGAGAGCGAGAAGGTGAGGGATTTCATCAAGAAGTATTACATGGTGGGCACGCAGGACGCGATGATTGTCGATGAGGACGAGTCGATCTTTGGAGAATATTTGCCCGGCACTTTCGGGAAGTCGTGAGCCGCCGGTTTACCCGATGATTCGAATAAAAAAAACGCTCAGCAATAGCTACGATGTCCCCCAGATGGGGGTTGATTCGTCATCTTGTCGAGGTCTCGCCTCAGAAATATCGGCATCATTAATTCTCCTGATTGAAGAGCGATGATAATACTCACCAGATTGTTCATAACCACTCACAGGATTGTGAGGGAGACCCCCTCAATTTTCTCATAGTGTCCGGCATGGCCCTGCAATGCCGGAAATCAATTCCGGTAATTCTTCTCAAGGGAATGTGCGGTAATTGCCCAGTCGCGACCCGACGGGGCGTCGCGGCGACTTCCGTCAGGGGGTGGGGTGCATCATAACGATTGTTGAGTGTTTGTCTTTTGGAAATGGTATGCTTTGAAAAATCTCCCCCCTGTTTCCCCGCCAGCTGCTCGTTCAGTTTCCGGGCCCGGTTCCGCAGAGCGGACCGATAGAACTGAACCGGAACATTCCTGCAGGAACCATAATCTCGAACCGTGCACCGCTGCCCGGATTACCGGTCTCCTTGATACACATGCCGGTTATCGCAAGTATTTCACGGGCCAAAAAGAGCCCCAGGCCCGTGTTTTTCCCAAATCCCTTGTTAAAAATCCTCGACTTGTCGCCAACCGGTATGCCGGCGCCGTCGTCATTGATCGACCAGGTGAGAACCTCTCCTTCGTGCCAACAGCCGACCTGGATCGTGGAGATCCCACCGCCGTACCGGAGCGAATTGTCAATGATGTTGTACACAACCTTTTCAAAGAGCGGGTCGGCATAGAGTTCCAAATTTCTGGATTCATCAACAACCTTCACCTCACCCATATCCAGCTGGGATATGACATGCGAACAGACCATTGCAAGGGATTGCCACTGCGGGCTCCTGACACCGAGATCCTGGTAATTTTTGGTGAACTCGATATGCTGCCCGAGTGTGTCGGCGATATCATCGATCTTGTCCAGGAATTCCCGTGCCGCCCCGGGTTCGTCAGCCTGACGTGCAAGTTCAACATATCCCATCAGCACGGTTATTTGGTTCTGGATATCGTGACGGGTAACGGCCGAAAGCAGGTTGAGTTTTGCAGTTGCCCGGGCCAGCGCTTCCTGCCGGGTGATCCGGTCGCTGACATCGCGAAGTACCGAGATCATACCCCGGGGTTTCTTTGCTGCATCGAACAGGACTGCAGAGCTGATCTCGGCAAAAAACGGCGTGCCGTCCTTCCTGACAAGGGGGAACACGCTGGCAACAGCCGGCCTGGATCCCGACGCAATGAACCCTGCGACCCGGGCCCTGATCCCATCCCTTGATGCGGGTGCAATCCAGTCAAAGATGCTTGTGCCTGCGGCCTCGTCGGGTCCGTCCAGCCCTAAGAGGGTGAGTGCTGCCGGGGAAGCATAGGTGATGATTCCCTGCAAGTTCGTGAGCGCGATCCCGTCCGGCACCGTCTCGAAGATGGTGCGGTGCTGCGCCTCGCTCTCGATGAGCCGGGCCTGCTGCGCCTGCTGCGCTTCCTCGCTGGCCTTTGCCTCTTCAAACGCGGCCTGCATCTGCTCGTACGCTGCCGCAAGTTCG
>CAZMCL010000091.1:3346-6912 GCA_964564375.1 uncultured Methanoregula sp.
CAAGGTCGTCAAGGTTCGAACGCAGTTCCTCCTCGACTGCTGCCAGCTGCTCGTTCCGCTGGTTAAGCGCTATCTCGGCTCGTTTACGGTGGGTGATGTCGCGGCCTTCCGGGATGAGGTGGATGACTTCGCCTTTATTGTTCCGTACTGGTTTTAAGGAGAAGTCCACATACGCAATCCGGCCATCGGCAGCCGGATGCGTTGCCTCAAACCGGACAGACTTGCCGCCGGCCGCCTCCTTCACCGCTTCGCGCAGTTCGGCCTGCAGTTGCGGCGAATGGCTCCACCATATGGTCTCCCAGAACGGCTTCCCAAGTACTTCTGATTCCGGTATGCCCGCAAAGTCAAGGGCGGTCCTGTTTACCTCGACTAATATACCCTCCGTTGTCATCAGCCCGATGAACCCGAACGACTGGTCGATGATGGCGCGGAACTTTCGTTCGCTTTCGATCAGTGCCTCCTCTGCCTTACGGCGCTCGGTCAGGTTGCGCAGGATACTCTGTACGGCAACGATCTTCCCGTCACTGATGACAGGAGTTGCCCTCAGTTCGTACGGGACGAGAGTCCCGGTTTTATTCACGCCGTCGATTGTAAATATGGGTGCGGGAGTATTCCCATTGACGAGCCTGCTGAGGTGGAACGCGATCGTAATGGCCGATTCCGGTGTGACAATGCCGGACGTGAAGACGTTTCTGCCGATTATCTCCTCCCGCAGGTAACCGCTCTCCATTTCGAACCTGCGGTTGAGGTTCAGAAACGTGCCCTGCGTGTCGACGATGGCGATGAGATCTGCTGCCTCATCGAAAAGGTTCCGGTAATTCTCCTCGCTCACCAGCAGCGCCCGTTCTGCCCGCCTCTTCTCCACGGCAAGCCGGATCTTGTGCGCAAGCTCGGCATACTGTGCCAGGGCATCACCACCTTTCTGGAGGTAGAAGGTTGCCCCGTTATTGATTGCCTCGATCACCACCTCTTCCCGGCCCCGGCCGGTATAGAGAATGAAAGGCGTCATGTCGCCACGGCCCTTCAGGAACTTCAGGAGCGCGATCCCGTCCATTTCGGGCATCTGGTAGTCTGATACGATGATGTCGTAATGCCGGCTCTCGAGCTGCTTCAGGGCATCTGCGGCCGAGATGACGGTATCGACCTGCATCCCGCCGTCTTTTTCAAGAAAGAGCCGGGTAATCTCGAGCAGGGATTGTTCATCATCGACATAGAGGACAGATATCATGGGGGCACCGCAAAGACCATAAAATATTTGATACAGGCACTGATAAGCATATCGGGTATCACGACCCCCGAAAAAACGATACGAACCGGCCATAAGTCTGCCTGTTTGGGATGTGCTTCTGCGTTACTTTACGCTTCCCAGCCGCTCGTTCAGCTTCCGGATCTGGTCGCGGAGCGCGATCGCCCGCTCGAAATCGAGGTTCTCGGCAGCGTCCCGCATCTGCTTCTCAAGATCGATCATCACGTTGGGGATCTCGGTCTTTGGCACATGCTTCGTGTCCGTGATCTCGACTTCCTTCTCCTTGACCGGCTTGATGATGGTTTGCGGGGTGATGCCGTGCTTTTTGTTGAACGCCACCTGGAGTTCGCGCCGGCGCTTCGTTTCGGCAATTGCCTGCTTCATCGAGTCGGTCATCTTGTCAGCATAGAGGACAACCTTTGCGTTCACGTTCCGTGCAGCCCGGCCGATGATTTGGATGAGGCTCCGGGCGTCGCGGAGGAAACCCTCCTTGTCGGCATCCAAAATCCCTATGTACCCGACCTCGGGGATGTCGAGACCTTCCCGCAGGAGGTTGATCCCGACCAGCACATCGAACTTGCCAAGCCGGAGCTCGCGGATGATCTCGCTCCTTTCAAGCGTCTGGATCTCGGAGTGGAGGTACCGGGTCCGGATCTTTTTGTCAGAAAGGAACTCGCTCAGTTCCTCGGCCAGTTTTTTGGTGAGCGTGGTGATCAGGACGCGATCGCCCCGGGCGATCGTTGCCTGCACCTCGCGGATCACGTCATCGGTCTGCCCCTCAATTGGCCGGACCTCGACGTTTGGATCGACAAGACCGGTCGGCCGGATGATCTGCTCAACGGCCCCGCCGCTCTTTTTTTGCTCGTACTCGCCCGGCGTTGCCGAAACGAAGATTACATTTGTCATGTACTGCTCGAACTCGTGGAACCGGAGGGGCCGGTTGTCGTACGCGCTCGGGAGCCGGAAACCGTAGTCGATCAAGGACTTCTTACGCGAGCGGTCGCCGTTGTACATCCCGTGGAGCTGCGGGATCATCTGGTGGCTCTCGTCGATGATCATCAAAAAATCGTCCGGGAAGTAATCGAGGAGACAATACGGTTTCTCGCCGGCTTTCCGGCCATCGAAGTGCCGGGAGTAGTTCTCGATCCCCTTGGTTGAGCCCGTCTCGGCTATCATCTCGATATCGTACCGGGTCCGCTGCTCGAGGCGGTGCGCCTCGATCATCCCGAGCGTGGGCAGGACTTCGGAAAGTTCCTGCTGTATGGATTCGATCGCGGTCTTCCTTGCGCTCTCGGGCGTGACGAAGTGCCGGGCGGGATAGACATAGAAATATTTGAGCTGCTCCTTCCGGTTGCCGGTGTTCTTGTCCACCTCGCTGATGCGCTCGATCTCGTCCCCGAAGAGCTCGATCCGGATAATATCGTTGAAATAGCCGGGTATGATATCGATGGTGTCGCCCTTGACCCGGAACCGGCCCGGCATCAGCTCGATGTCGTTCCTCTGGAAGAGGATGTCGAGGAGCTGGCTCATGATCTCGTTTCTTGAGATCTTCTGGCCGACCGCGAGTTCGAACCCCATGTTCCGGAAGTTCTCCGGGTTGCCAAGACCGTAGATACAGGAGACACTGGCGACCACGATCACGTCGCGCCGGGTGGAGAGCGACGCGGTGGCCGAGAGCCGGAGCATCTCGATCTTGGGGTTGATGGCCGAGTCCTTCTCGATATACTGGTCCTTTGCCGGGAGGTAGGACTCGGGCTGGTAGTAATCGTAATAGGAGACGAAGTACTCGACGCGGTTGTTCGGGAAGAAGTCGCAGAACTCTGCGTAGAGCTGGGCGGCAAGCGTCTTGTTGTGGGCGAGGACGAGCGTGGGTTTGCCGGCCGCCGCGATCACGTTTGCCATCGTGAAGGTCTTGCCGGAGCCGGTGACGCCAAGGAGAGTCTGGTACTGTTTGTCCTCGTTGAGCCCTTGTGTCAACTGTTTGATAGCTTCCGGCTGCGAGCCGGCGGGGGCGAAGCTGGAGACGAGCTCGAATTCTGTCACGGTGCTTAGGATCTCGGATTGTGGTATTAAAAGGGATCGGGATGCGGCAGGAAAGTGAAGGGAGGGAAATTTTTGAAGATACTCTTACATTTTAAGGATGCAGCAAACTATGAGTGAAAAATTATGAGCCCTCCCACCCCCTGCGGGGGTCGCTCGGGGGGCTCGTCGCCCCCTCGCTGGGCAATTACCTGTTCTTGGGAATTGTACGGTAATTGAGGCCGCCGCGGGGCGCCCAAACGGGTGCGGCGGCAGGGCATCGCATCAATTACCCCCAAAT
>CAZMCL010000092.1:0-6905 GCA_964564375.1 uncultured Methanoregula sp.
GCACATGGACGATGGAATTTTATTTCGGGGATAACGACTGTCCGACAAATAAATATCTCCGGTATGATCTGGCAGCCTCAAAGGAATTCACTCTCGTTGATGACTTGGCTGTAGCAACACCGGCCGTCACAACTGCAGCCGCGGTAACGACACGGCCCATTACAACAACGGCTGCATCCGGAGAAGTCCCCGCTATCATCGGCTCTGGAGTCTCCGCAAACGGGGTGGGTGCTGCCAAGACAACCTGGGGCCCGGGTGACTCGGGCCAGAACATTGTGGCCTGGATAAAGATCACACCCGGCAGTGAAATGGCCGGCGGCCAGGAGCGCTATTTCGTCCATTACCGTTTACTAAAACCTGACGGGACTGCATTCTACGATAACCTGAATCAGGGGAACGCCATGTCATTCAATCCCGATGGCTCGGCCGACATGATCCAGTACCAGGTCGATGACCTCCTCCCGTATTCCGGCAACTGGCAGGTTGAATATTATGTCCGCGACGCCAATTCGGGCTCGACAACCCTTGTCAATACCCAGCGCTTCACCATCCAGTCTGGTACTGAAACGGCAGCAGCGACAACAAGGGTCCCGTCAACCACCAACCAGGCCCGGGCGACAACCGCAGTAACACCATCGGTAACACAGGTCCGGCAGCAGTTCACTGCCTGTAGCGGCAGCAGCCCCTCGGTTTACATCGAAAACCGGGTGATGGCAAATGGCAGGACCGTCACGGTCCCGGTCATGATGTGCAATACGCACGATGTCGCCAACATGGACATGACAATCACTTATGACCCGGCCGTCCTCTTGTTCACCGGGGCATCCAAGGGATCGCTGAATGCAAACTCCCTTTTCGAGAGCAACGAACCCTCGCAGGGAACGATCAAGATCTCATTTGCATCCAGCAGCGGGTTCTCGGGATCCGGTTCCATCGCGATCCTCACCTTCAATGTTGTCGGTTCATCAGCAGGTACCTCAACCCTGAAAGCAACCGTGACAACGGCAAGCACCAGCACAGGAACCGCGATCAGCGTGCCGGTCACGTCCGGGACATTTACTGTCGGCACACCGGTTGCCGGGGACTTTGACGGTGACAACCAGCTCACCGCCCGCGATGCCCTTGCTGCGCTCCAGATCTCTGTTGGGAAACGGCCAATGGATGCCGCTCTTGATCTGAATGGTGATGGCTCCGTCAATTCGGCAGATGCCCGTGAGATCCTCAAAAAAGTCGTGGGGAAGGCGTGAGGTGATGATGATGAAAAACAGAATATATCTTGGAATCGTGCTGCTCTGCGCGCTCCTTGTCGGCTGTGCCGGGGCTGCGGAGATGATGGTTATCGTCGGCCCGCATGAAGCCGGGACTGGTTCGGTCGTTACCGTGGCGGTGCTTGTCAACGATG
The DNA here is from genome assembly GCA_964564375.1 of uncultured Methanoregula sp. Classification (GTDB taxonomy): domain Archaea; phylum Halobacteriota; class Methanomicrobia; order Methanomicrobiales; family Methanospirillaceae; genus Methanoregula. Next base: position 1,403 of record CAZMCL010000092.1, read on the forward strand.
CAGCAAACCTGGGAGCCATGGATATTCAGGTCACCTATGATCCGTCCGTGCTGGCCTTTACCGGTGCGACAATGGGTGGCATGTCGTCCAACGGGTTTGTGGAATCGAATGCTCCGCAGGCTGGAACGGCACTGGTCAGCTTTATCGATACGCAGGGGATCAGCGGGAGCGGGGAAATCGTGCAGCTCACATTCTCTGTAACCGGGGCCGCAGGTTCGTCATCGCCGCTGACGGTCGATGCCCGAGCTTATGACCTCGACTTAAAGGATGTCCCCCTCACAGCAATGAGCGGCATGGTCACGGTCGACCAGCCGAAATCCGCAATTGAACTGGCTGCCCTCATCGCCGCACTCGGGGTGGCCTTCATCGTCTTTGCAAGAAGACGAACCTGAACCTTTTTTTAGACTATGCGGTCCCTGGCTGGAAGCGTATGCAAAAAACAGGATAAAAAAGAGTTATTCGAAGAGCCGGTAGTTCGGCGCTTCATCCGTAATCATGATATTGTGCGGGTGGCTCTCGGTTATACCTGCATTGGTGATTCGGACGAACCGGGCCTTGGCGTGCATCTCCCCGATCGTCTTTGATCCGGTATAGCCCATCGCGGACTTGAGACCGCCGATGAGCTGGTAGATGACCTCCCCGACATGGCCAACGTAGGGGGTGACACCCTCGACACCTTCAGGCACAAATTTCGTGCTGCCAATTCCCTTCTTCTGGAAATAACGGTCGCTTGACTCTCCCGTGCTCATGACGCCGAGCGATCCCATGCCACGGTACTGTTTGTAGCGCCGGCCTTTCATGCTGATGACTTTTCCGGGCGACTCATCGGTACCGGCAAACATGCTCCCCATCATCACCGTGTCGGCACCTGCGGCAATCGCCTTGGCCAGATCACCGCTGAACCGGATGCCGCCGTCCGAGATGATCGGTACATCAGCGGAACGGGCAACCTCAGCTACATTGGCTACTGCAGAGATCTGCGGCACTCCTGTACCGGCAACGATTCGCGTTGTGCAGATAGAGCCCGGGCCGATGCCGACCTTGATCCCATCCACATTCGCGTCAAGGAGTGCCGCAGCAGCCTCCTTTGTGGCAATATTTCCAGCAATCACCTGCGTTTTCACGCTTCCCTTGATATCCTTGACGGCCGCTACGACTTTCATGTTGTGGCCGTGGGCGCAGTCCACGACAAGTGCGTCCACGCCGTTCTGGTCGAGGAGCTCGGCACGGGCAAAGTCAAACGGCCCCACCGCAGCGGCAACACGGAGGCGGCCGTTCGCATCCCGGCTCGCGTTCGGGTACTGGCGTTTCTCGAGGATATCCTGCATGGTGATAATACCGATGAGCTTGTCTCTCTTGTCCACGACCGGCAGGCGCTCGACCTTATTCGTGTACATGATCTCGAGCGCTTTTTCTGAGGTGATATTCTCATCAGCAACGATGGGCTTTTTAGTCATGATGGCAGTGATCTTCTCATCGCCGCGCTTCTGGACAATTGCCCGTACGTCACGCCGGCTGACAATGCCGATGATCTTCCCTTTATCGATGACCGGAACCCCGCCGATGCTATACTGGTTCATGATCCGTTCGGCATCGGCGACCGTGGCTGAACTCTCGACATACAGGACATCGCGTTCGATGAGCTCCTCGGCCTGCTTGACGAACGTGACCTCCTGCAGCGAGCGCTCAGCGGTCATATTCCGGTGGATGACCCCAATGCCCCCTTCGCGCGCAAGCGTGATGGCCATCGTCGCCTCGGTTACCGTGTCCATTGCCGCTGAAACGAGCGGGATGTTGACGTTGATCTTCTTCGTGAACCGTGAGCGGATATCTGCATCGGACGGTTCCAGCCACGATGCCTGCGGTTCGAGCAGCACATCGTCAAAGGTTAAGGAGAGTGGCACATCCAGTTTTTCGAGAAACATGATTCACCTGATCATGGCAAGTGCAGTCAGGATCAAGTCCTCACGGATCGTGGCATTCCGGTCACCACCGCAGACCATCCCCCGCACACCAATAATGTCCGGGTTGATGCGCTTGAGCGCGTCTATGTCTTCAAATTCCAGTGCACCGGCAAGGGCTGTCTTCAGGCCAAGCTTTCGGTTCATTTCAGTGAACGAACGAAGATCATCTTCGCTCATGAACGCAAAAGTGCTCTGGCGATCCTTGATACCGGTATCGATCATGGCAATGTCCGCTCCGCATTCCGCGGCAATGGGTGCCATATCAAAGGGAGAGATCGTGCCCATCCGCTTATAATCAGAGTAGGCGGCGATGACGACGAATTTCTTTGGGAATTCATCTTTCACTGCCTTGACAACCGCATCGATCACGTCATTTGCCTTTTCCGCACCATCGAACGCAAGCCCGATCTTCACGTAGTCAGCCCCGGCGCATGCAGCCCCGTAGGCAGCAAGCGAAGCCCCGCCCGGCTTATAGTCGAAGTCCCCGATCGCCGCACTCACCGGCTTTTCTGAAAACGACTTGATCTCGCGGATGACCCAGGGGAAGTTCGCCCCGAGGGATCCTTCGGAAGGTTTCTTGACGTCGACGATGTCAGCGGCGGTTGAGTGCCTTGCTTCGGAAATAGAGCTGGGGCTGACCAACAATTGCATAAAGTTTAATGATCTTTTATCCTAATAGTGGTTTGCTTCGCCTATGGATCTGGTACTTGCGATGGATTTGAAAGATAATCTGGTCGTGCACGGGAAATCCGGGCAACGGGAGACCTACAAACCGCTGGACTGGGGCTGTTCCCCGACGGCGATGCCTGTCGATTTTGTCAAGGCAATTATGCCGAGATATATCTACATCGCAGACCTTGACCGGATCGAAGGGACCGGCTCCCACGATCGAATCGTACGGGAGTGCGCACGGAATGTCGCGGCCTGTTACGTTGACAGGGGATGCCGGTCACCGGGTGATATGCTTGGAGGGTACCACATCAATAATATCACTGGCACGGAAACAGGAGGGGACGCTCTCTCTCAATATACTGGCGGTTTCTTAAGCCTTGACCTGAAGGACGGTTGTGTTATCCCATCCGGCCGCGATCCCATCGAAATGCTTCATCAGGCAAACGGCTGGAGGTTTGAGGGTTGCATCATTCTCAATATCGGGGCCGTGGGAACCGGTTCCGGTCTGGATCTGGAAATGCTCGAAACGATGCGGGCTGCATATCACCGGAAGTTATTATGGGGCGGGGGTGTTGCATCAATCGCTGACATCGAAATGCTCTGCGATGCCGGATTTGACGGGGCGATCATTGCCACGGCACTGCATCACAAAAAGATCCCGCTGGCATGGATACGGAGGGGCCGGGTTTGCTGATAACACTGGAAGGAATTGACGGGAGCGGAAAGAGTACGCTGCACGAATCGCTCAAGGGACTGCTATCAGATCTCGACCCGCTCTTTACCCGTGAGCCAGGCGCAACATGGGTAGGGGACCAGGTACGAAGGGCGATAAAAGAGCAGATCGATCCGGTGACGGAAGCAACGCTTTTTGTCGCGGACCACGCAGCACACCTCGCAAAAGTTGTCCGCCCGGCTCTTGCGGAAGGCCGGCTTGTCATCTCCGACCGGTACAGCGACAGCCGGTATGCGTACCAGTCCGTTACCCTGCAGGGAATCGTTTCGGACCCGGAAGGATGGCTGCGGGCCATGCACAACGGCTGGACAGTCATTCCGGATAAGACGTTCCTCTGCGTCCTTCCCGTTGACGCGGCGCTGACCCGGTTGAAACCGGACAGTGAGCGTGAGCATTTCGAGAAGCGGGAAACGCTGGAGAAGGTGCAGAATAATTATCTGGAATATGCCCGCAATGAACCGTCGCGGTTCGTGATCGTGGATGCGATGCTTTCACCGGAGATTGTGGCGGGGTTTGTGGCGGATGCCATACGGCAGGAAAGAACGGCAAAAAAGAAGAAGCGGAAACCTGCAGGAGCGTGAGCCTGCCCGTTTTTTTGGGGGACCCCCCTCCCGATTTTTTTCAATCGCGAAAAAGTGTTGTCAATTGAGCTGCCGATTATCGGATAATTATCCGATAATCCTGTTGTACATCCTACAATTTTTCTGAACCTCCGGTGTGAGCGGTCAGGCCGATCGATCGGATCGCGATTGGAAATTTTCGAGCGGGGGGTGAGGGGGTGGTTGAAAAATTTTTGCCGGACCCTGATTGCGATTTGAAAATTGATTATTGATTATTGCGTAACTATTGAAAATTCTTATAATCCATAAGATGGTTCCCCGCATCAGGGCCCCTCGCTGGGCACGGCGGGGCAGATTTTAGCTAAGCCAAACACTCTAGGGTATTGCGAGCCATCCCACCCCCTTCGGGGGTCGCGTGTGCCGCCTCGTCAGGTCGCGCCTGGGCGGATTACCGGGTCTGAAATCTGTACCATAATTGAGGCCGCCGCGGGGCGCCCTTCGGGGCGGCGGCAATTATCATAAATTTTAGAGCCCCCAAAAAACCTGAAAAAATCAATCGATGAAATGAGAAAATATTATAGATTCACTTCTTCGCAACCGTCACAATGACCTCGCCAACCGTGATAACCTCAACCTTCGCCCCTTCTTCCATGTAGGAATATTTGGGCGTGAACGCATTCTCCGGAATCGCCGTCTCGATGCCATCGAGAATAATTGTCTTTGGTGGGTTCTCAAGTTCTGCCGGGGTGAGTGCCTTCACGGCATCCATGAATGCCCCTGCCTGCTTGCGGAATGTCGGGCCAACCACCGAACGGTTGAAATCGATGTCGGTGATAGCACGGTCGAGCTTTGCCACATCTGTCCGCCAGTGGACATCGGCATTGAGCGTGCGGCCGGTGTCGCCCTCGTCATCGACCGTGTGCGGGGCATAGATGGTAACTTTGCCAAGCGGGGCATTGAGGGCAAGACTGTTGTCATGCTTGTACTTGCGGACCTCAGCGACAACCTGCACGATCATGTTTCCTTCGCGCCGTGCATCTTCGTCTTCGTACGTGAAGGTTACCCACGGCTGCTTGTGAACGCTCTCACCTTTGAAGTACGAGTAGCACTCCTCGGCAAAGTAGGGGGTGAACGGGGCGAGCATCCGGCAGAGGGCGTCGAACGCGGTGTTGAGGACGAGGCAGGCGCTCTTCCGGCTCGCGTCCTGCTGGTAGAGCCGTCCCTTGACGAGCTCGATATAATTGTCGGCCAGCACATCCCACGCGAACTCGCGGATTGCCTTGAGCGCGACATCGAACTGGTAGGCATCCATCGCGGCGCTGACCTGCTCAACGGTATCCGAAAGCCGGACAAGGAGCCAGCGGTCGGCAAGGGCGGTGACCGGCGCATTCGGGTCGAACCCACCCTTCTCGAGCTGGATGAGCGCGAACTTGGCGATGTTCCACATCTTGGTCTGGAAGCGCGAGGCCGCAACCACGTCGTTCCAGTTGAACATGATGTCTGATCCAGTTGCCGCGCCCATTGCACCCCACTGGCGGAGTGCATCTGCGCCATATTTCACGAGGATCTCTTCG
>CAZMCL010000093.1:0-6886 GCA_964564375.1 uncultured Methanoregula sp.
TTGAAAGCTACTGGTGCCCTGCACCTCAAGAGTTCAAATCTCTTCCCCGGCGTAAATCATCTTTTTGAAAAAATAATGATCGGCTTCGTTTTTTAGCCTTCCCAGATCCTTGCAAACAGGATCCCCATCAGCGGGAAGGATACGACCTCCCAGGTGGCGGTGCTGATGTAGAAGTCCAGCGGCCATGTCATGGACGTAACCATCACGTACAGGCTGGGAATGGTCATAATAACCAGCAGAAGCCCCCCGAACTGTAATCCTTTATGCATCCGGTCTCCCTTCAGGCAGCCCCTGATGAAGTCAAAGACAACCGCAGCGGCAAACGCGACCACGAACGGGTAGAGATAGAAGAGGCTCATAATAGGGTCGTCCATTGCCCGCATGCCCCCATATTGGCTCATATCAGCGGGCAATACCATGTTCACGAGAAAACCGGAAACCATCATGAGGGTAAGCAGCAGGAAACCGGCAGTTATTCCTGAAATGACAATATTTTTGATATGCATGAAAATAACCACGCCCTGTTTTACCATAAACTCATGGCATGCACGGCATGAAAGTGTGCAGAAGGATTATCCTGGCACTCTTGAGCCGACTCACCTGGAATCCTCAAAGGCAACTGCCCTGTATCAACATCACTGTTTTTATGTGGTTGAACCGCCCACAGTACCGGGTAGAAATTCGAGAGGATTTTTTTATGTGCGTTGCAGTTCCCGCGGAAGTTATTGAAATCAGGGATGGAAACATTGGTCTTGTGGACTTTGGTGAATTACAGCAGGAAGTCCGACTCGACCTCGTGGATGTCAAGGTCGGCGAGTATGTCCTCGTCCATGTCGGGTTTGCCATCCAGCGATTGTCCCGTGAAGAAGGTCTTGAGACTCTTGAAATTTTCAAACAGGTCTATGCTGCAATGGAGAACTGATGCACGAGTATTCCATTGCCTATGACTTGTACGCAACAGCACGTACTGCAGCGCTCGAACACAACGCAAAACAGGTGAAAAAGATCAGCGTTGAAGTCGGGAAGATGACCATGGTCAATCCCGAACAGGTGGTTTTTTTATTTGATACCATCAAAAGCGATGATTCCCTTTTGAAAAAAGCCGTTCTTGACTGCCATGAAGTGGATCCCGAAACCACCTGCACCTGCGGGTATTCCGGTTCGGAGGTCTATGTCTGCCCGCAGTGCGGGGCACTCCCAACGCTGGTGAAAGGCCGGGAGATCGTGGTCACGAACGTGGAAATTGAGGTAGAGGATTAAGATGAAAGTCAATCTTATGCATGGCGCCGGTGGCGAAGTGATGGGGGAACTGCTCCAGACACTTACAAAATTCAAAAACAACAATGCAGGCGGGATCGGGCTTGAAGCCCTCGATGACGGGGCCGTCATCCCCTTTGGTGGCGAGAACCTCGTGTTTACCACAGACTCCCATGTTGTCCGCCCGATCTTCTTCCCGGGAGGGGATATCGGGAGAATATCAGTCTGTGGGACCATAAATGACCTTGCCATGATGGGCGGCCGCCCCATCGCGCTCTCGTGCGGCATGATCATTGAGGAAGGTTTCGATGTCGATGACCTTGCCAAAATCGTTGCATCAATGGACGAAGCGCTTGGGGAGGCTGGGGCAAACCTCGTCACCGGTGACACCAAGGTCCTGGAGCAGGGTGCGCTTGACGGTATTGCCATCAACACCGCAGGCATCGGTATTGCAAAAAAAGTTGTGCGTGACAACGGTCTTGTGCCCGGTGACGTAATCATAGTATCCGGTACGCTTGGGGATCATGGGCTAGCCATCATGGCGCACCGCGAGGGATTCGACCTTGGCGAGCAGATCAAATCGGATGTCGCACCTCTCTGGAAGATGATTGAGAAGGTTCTTGATGCCGGTACGATCCATGCCATGAAAGATCCGACACGGGGCGGGTTTGCCAGCGCCATCAACGAGATGGCAAACAAGAGCGGTGTATGTATCCGCGTATCAGAAGAGGATATTCCCATCCGGAAGAACGTGAGGAGCGCTGCCGGAATGCTGGGTCTCGACCCGCTTGAAGTTGCAAATGAGGGTAAAGCGGTGATGGGGGTACCTGCTGCCGATGCTGAATCGATCCTTGCCGCGCTCCGTTCGCACCCTTACGGAAAAGAAGCGGCGGTCATCGGCAGGGTGGTCGAGGGCTCCCATGTCATCATGGAAACAACCATTGGCGGCGAACGTTTCATTGAAACGCCCATGGGCGATCCGGTCCCCCGTGTCTGCTGACCTGTGGTAACTTTATCTCTTAAAAAATTTTTCCGGTCAGCCTTTTTTTCTTAAATCCGGTGCAGGTTCCAGGTTCTGCAGGGCATTGCGGTATCCCGAACGAGGTACCCTGATGATGAACCGGGCACCTTTGCCAAAAGTCCCGGTCTCGTTGATGGTCAGGTTGGTGATGGCGAGGATCTCCCGGGAAAGGAAGAGGCCAAAACCGGTATTTTTGAAATATTCCCTTCGGAAAATTCTCTCCTTTTCCTTCTCCGGTACCCCGATACCGTTATCCTCAATGATGATAAGCAGGTCATCGCTTTCATATTCGCAGCGCACGACAAATTCGGTCACGTGCTCGCCATGCCGGATGGAATTGTCGATTAGGTTGAAAAAGACCTTTTCGAGGAGTGGGTCTGCATAGACCTCGATTGGGGGAAGGTTGGCGATGATAATGACCTGGGAGGGATCGATGCTTACCGAGGCAAGCGACACGGTCTCGGCGATGTTTTGCCACTGGGGTGAGTAGACTCCGATATTCTGGTAATCGCGGGTGAAGAGGATCTGGCTTCGGATCGTGTCGGCTGCGGTCTTCTCTTTATTGATGAATGTGAGTATTGCGGGGTCCTTGATATCCTGGCGGGAGAGTTCAAGATAACCGATGAGAACGGTGAGCTGGTTGAGGATATCGTGGCGGGTCACATTGTTTAGGAGGTTGAGTTTCTTGTTTGCCTGCGTAAGCGCTTCCTGCGAGAGCTTGTTGTCCGTGATATCGACAACCGTGCAGATCACGCCCGGCTCCCCGGTCTCTGCTGCCGAGACCAGTGCCCACCGTGTGCTCCCCTCATGTGTCCGGAACTGCACTTCAATATCCCCGACCCGCCGCAGGTCCCGGACTTTTAAAAGGAACCCTTCCCGCTCCTCCCGGTCAGGTATGAGATCCGGCAGGGAACGTTTCATCAGTTCGTCACAATCATAATGGATCATCGTTGCAAACTTGCGGTTTGCGTCACGGATCTTCAGGGTCTCGCGGTCGTAGCTGAACACGCCGGCCTGGGAGTTATAATACGCCCCGCAGCTCTTCTCCCCTTCCTTACGGTAAACCTGGGAGTAGGTTGAGATGAGAACACCCAGTGAAACAAAGATATAGAACCAGACCGTTGCGACCGTGTAGAGCCGGGTGTCCGGAAGACCGATGATGAAGACGAGAGCAAGGTAGAGCCAGCCGACAATGACCGTACCATAAATACTCATGCGGGGACGGGAGAACGCGATAAGGATAATGGGAATAAGATAAAAGTACGGGAAGACGTCGTAGATGCCCGTTGTCAGGCTGAAGTAGGTGATGACGATGGCAGCAAGTATGCTTGCAAGGATACAGACATCGAACAACAATTGTTTTTTCCGGGAAAGGGGCCGCATCGTCACAGGAAGCACCAGCGTAATTATCAAAGGCAGGCTGAATACTGCTCTTTATTGATGAGAGGCGATTGAAATTTATTAAAGTATGGAATATGAATCGCAAAAACGGGTTTCTTTCCGGTCTCCTGGATTGTTGTGATAAAATTCGATGCAACCCGTGATCTGGACTGTGGCAATATCTCGCGCTGTCAGGAATATCTCCGGTCTTCACCCGTTGAAATCTGCATTTTAGGATAATTCTTCGGAGCAGAAAATTCTGCACTGAAGAAATCATTTAGGATATTCTGACGCTCTTTTTGGTTTTACTCCGCACGCGTGAGGCATCGCATCAAGCGATGGCGACGTATTACCGGTCTCTTAAATGAGATACCCTGTAAAACGTTAGGATGAACCGTTAATTGAAGCCGCTGCTCATACGCCCTACGGGTTGGCAGATTCCCGGGGGGTATGGGGACATCAGTCCTCATCGTAATGAATAAGGATATTCAACGAGCAGACAATCCAATCCCGAAAGTAAAAAAATAATGGCTGCGTTCTGCTCACTTGCAGTACGTCATCAATAGATCCAGAGCCTCAAGCTCGCGCCTGCCACCGCACTTGCGGATGATCCCTGCATGGTAATCAATCAATTTTTTCAGTTCAGGATCCTGGCGTATTTTCAACCGGGTGGCATGCACGGTTGCATCGATGATGCTATTGAACCCCCGGTTGACCGGGTGCAGCCTGACTTCTTCGATGATCTCTTTTTTAAGAGTTAAGCGAACCATCATTGCTTCGCTGGTCTTGCGTTCAATGGAGGCAGAAAATGCAATCCATGCATCTGCGCCACGAAGCCGGAGCATTGTTTTGCCATCGACCGGTTCCTCTGTATATTCGTCAGGGGGAAGATCGTCAAACGCGGTTTTCACGTACAGGACCGGGTCATGGATGAAGTTTGCCACAACCCATCCGTCCCGCTCAACATTCTGTGCCGTATGGCTCCCGCAGAAGAGTACCATGCTGGCGCTCCCCTCCTTGTCATGGATCCCAATGGGGGCCGCATTGCAGGCTGTGGTCGCGATGACCTCGTTGATACCGTCTTTCAAGAGTCCCACGACCAACCCTCCCCAAGTGCAAGGTAAATGGCAGCGATCGTAATGTCTGCGATTGAGCCCGGGTTGATGTTGCGCTGGATGAGATCAGTATCGAAACTCTCGACCGAACGCTTCCCATCAAGGACATCCCGGGCCGCGAGCATGGTCTCCTGCGCAACCTCAATACCATGCTTTTTAACAATAAACGTATCCGCCTCCGTTGCAAGCAGTGTCAGGAACGTTTCCGCAATGGACTGCCGGCCGGGCCCGAGTTCCATGAGCAGGTCGGCACAACGGCGGGTCAGGCGAAAGCCTGTCACCCATTCCCGGGCTACCATGTCATGCGCAGCCGAGTGCTGCATGATGTCAAGGAGTGTCATGTCGCGTTCCCGGATCTGCGTGAGCGCGTGCGGGTCATTGACGTCCAGTTCATCTGTCTCGTTCATCCTCACCGAAGTCATCGCAAAGGCTTTGTAAAACGCGACTGCATCTGATGTGTCGGTCCTTGCGATGGCAGCCATTGCCCCATCGATGTCTCTGCCATACACGAGTGGGATGAGGAGGATGAATGCGCCAAAATGGGTGTTTCCGCCTTTATGGCAGTTTGTGTCGCGTACGGCATGTTTGATGATCTCGCCGATTCTTCCGGTACCCCGGTCGGCCTCTTCGAGCGCCGGGCGGGCAGCGATGGTCGATGCAAGGAAATGCTCAAGCCGGGTATCCGGGTAGTCATGGCATCTGTCCACGTTTCCCGGCTTGGGATATGCGCAGACCTCCAGCATCATGGCCAGTTGCGCCCGTTCAACACTTGTCATCTGAAGGCAGGTCATGGAACACCTGGCTCATTATCGTATCTGAGAGATCACGCTTGAGCCGCATATACTCTTTCCTGGAAATTCCGGCTGTCTTCAAGGTCATATCCCGGAACATGCAGGGTGACGAGGTCTTACAGCACCATGCAAGACTGCCAAAACAGGTCTGCTTTCCTTGTTCGAGAGGTGTACCTTTAACGGCATCCAGCTTCATGCTGATGTAGTCCTCGCGGGGCATGCCGATTCGATTGAGGGTTGGGATAAGCGGGCATTCCTTGACCGGCATGCAGCAGAAGGTAAGCGCCCGCACGTCCCCGCCCCGGCAGAGCTGCTTGGGGGAATTGTACCACCCTTCCTCATCGGCATAGCGGGAGATGGCGGCATCGAGCCCGGTAAGAGTACGCTCATCTGCGTGGCGGGCAAGCGAGACAATATCTGCTCCGTGCGAAAGCATGTCCCGCATGCGGTCAAAAGTGTTGATGGAATTGTTGGCAATGATCATAAGGGGGCAGCTGTTCCGGATCTGCCGGAGTTTTGCCGAGCCGAAGTCCATCAGGTCGACATGGAAGATATCAGCACCTGCTTTCCAGCAGGACTCTGCCAGCAGGCGGTCATCCGGTGCTACCCCGGCACGGACTTTGACCGAGACCGTAACCGTTTCCTGCTTCAGGGCGCGGATCACGGCACAGAGTTCTTTTGTGTTTTGTAAGTAATGCTCCCCGCAGCCGGCAGCAACCATGGCAGGCTGGCGGCAATGGGCATCGATCTCGTACACCACGCTGTCGCCCAGTTCCTTTGCCAGGGCAACAAATGCCGCAGGGCTGCTGCCACGGAGGTTGATTGCGGGTATGACATGCGAGGATTTTAAAAGGTCAATCTGGTTTTGCAGTTCCTTTACCGGGTCGTTATACAGGAACTCTTTACGGTCCCCTCCAGCTGCCATCTGCCGGGCAGCCCCCAGTGTCGGTGCATCGATGGAATATCCCCCCATGAACGCAAGACCCACATGCTCCTTTCGTTCGAGAACGTAAGCGGCATCGACAATGCCTGCCATGGATGCGAGGGCTACTGGTGTTTTGACTACGCGATCATTGATGAGCAGCCCGAAGCGCTCGAATGCATCCATCATAAGTTCATAGCTGTTGCCGGTGATGGAACAAATGCCTTTGCATATCATTCCAGGTGCCGCACATTTCATGGAGCGACGCTGGTGCGGACGCGCTGATGGATCACAATCTGGCCTGGAAAGATCAATGTCCCCGGCGGGAAATAATCCCCCGTTGCGAACAAACAAGAAAGTTATTACGATTACAGGTATATTTTCTTACGTAGTATTTTCA
>CAZMCL010000094.1:0-6870 GCA_964564375.1 uncultured Methanoregula sp.
GCCCTTCTCGGAGATGACCGGCGCATTCCCCAGCACTTCGGTGACGATATACTTCTCGCCGTCGACCACGCCATCGGGCCGGCAGAGGGCGAAGCTCCTGCAGTCCGCCTTGTTGCAGGAGAGTTCGATCTTGATCTTCGAGTTGACAATCGCCATCTCGGGGCTGATGAGCGCACTGATGGGGGCCTCCATCACCTCAACTGCCGTTGCGCCGTTGAGGTGCACCGGGCATTCGTGGTGGGTTGTGCGGACGGTCACGATCCGGTACTTCCGGCCCTTCTGTAGGTTGTTGCAGGCCTTTTTGACCTTGCAGGTATCGCACCCCGGAGCCTCTCCCTCGTAGATGAACTCGACACCCGGCTTTGCAAGCACGGTACCGACCAGCGTCACTTTCGTCTTTGTTTCTGCCATGTAGTTCACCTCACTCCCTGTACAGCATCGCCACGAGATTCTCAGCGGATTCCCTTGTTAAGCCCATGTCAAATATGGTGAAGCGTTCCGGACGGATAGTCTTTGCCATCAGGAGGGCTTCCACAGCCGTTGCGTCATCAATACCAACATCGGCCGGCGTTGTCGGTGCGCCAATGGTTTTCAGGGACGACCGGATACCCCGCCAGTCGCCACCATGGAGGTACATTGAGATGATGGTGCCGATCCCACAGCTCTCACCATGCAGCGCCTTGCCGGGTGCAAGCTTGTCCAGCGCATGGGAGAACTTGTGCTCCCCGCCGCTCGCAGGACGCGAGGAGCCGGCAATGCTCATGGCAACCCCGCTCGATACCAGCGCCTTAATGACAAAACGGGCGGACTGCTCCTGGTGCGGCTTGATAATCGCGGCGTTCTTCACAAGGATCTCGGCCGTCATCTTCGAGAGCGCGATCGCGTACTCGCTCATCAGTTCGCCTTTCACCCTGTGCGCGAGCTCCCAGTCGAGGATGGCGGTGTAGTTCGAGATTACGTCCGCACAGCCGGCCGCGAGGAGGCGGTGGGGAGCAGACGCGATGACGCCGGTATCGGCCACAATTGCCATTGGCGGCTGGGCCTCGAGCGACGAGTGCCCTCCTTCCACGGGAACAGATGCGCGGGCCGACGCGATCCCGTCATGGGACGCGGCAGTCGGCACCGAGATGAACGGGAGGTCAAGGTTGAACGCCACGATCTTGGCAGTGTCAATCACCCGGCCGCCCCCGACACCTATGAGGAAATCGACGCCCTGTGCCGCACTCTCCGCTTCTGAGATAATCGCGGGGCTGATGGTTTCAGCCGTGAAGGTCTTTACCGTGTGGTGCGCTGCAAGGATCCCCCGCACGCGCTCGCCGGCAAAGCCCATCGTTCCCTTACCCGAGATCAGGAGTGCAGCTGATCCCAGTTTCAGGTCGGCACAGACCGCAGGGATCTGGCCGTACACATCATGGCCGATCACCACATCGCGGGGCAGCTGCATCCATGAGGACGTGTCGATTCCCTTCTCCTTGAGTAATTTTATTGCATCTGCACTCATTCTAGATCATGGATGGTTAGTGATTTCATATACAAATATTACATCGGTCCAATCACGCAAGGTGAAGCGTACAATATTGTTGACACGCTCACCTACGCAATCATTCTCGTTGCCGGCGTCTATTTACTCTATCGCTGGCTCACGACATCAACGTGGCTTGCGGATATCGGCTTTGAAATAAACCAGGGGTTCATCCTTGCAACGCTCCCGTACGTAATTTTAGGCGGGGTAATGCGGGTCATCGAAGACACCGGCATGATCACCGGCCCCTTAAAATTCCTGCTGATCACGCCGCTAATCTACTTCGTGCTCTTTGCATTCACGGTCGGCATGATGTTCTTCTCCCTGTTCCTGGTAAAGAGGGGGATGATTAAAAGTTTCAATACATTCTATGCCGGCGCCGGGACTTTTGCGCTCTTTGTCGCTTGTCTTGTTCTAGCAGCGTGGAGCACAACACACCATGGCATCGACCTCTTCATCCTGATTACCATCCCGCTCATGGCCTTGTGCGCGACCACCATCGTCTGGGCATTCATGCGCTACGTCCTCTCGTGGAAGTACATCGCTGACCCGCTCTACATCCTGCTCCTCTTCGGCCAGCTGCTGGACGCCAGCGCGACCAGCTTTGGGATCGACCTCCACCCGTCCGTCCAGTACGTGGAGCAGCACGTGGTGGGTTCAGCCCTTATCGATGCCACCGGTACCGCGTTTGTGATGTTTCCCTTAAAACTCGTGGTGCTCTTCCCTGCAATCTATGTTATGGAACTCTACCGGAAAGAAGCGAACACCGCATTCTGGCACCTTGTCCTGCTCGCGATGATAGTCGTCGGGTTTGCCCCCGGCATCCGGGACATGGTGCGGATGGTCCTCTATGTCTAACTCGCCCCTGACCAACGCGATCATCATCACCCTCCTTCTCTTTTTTACCTGTCTCACGGTCGGCTGGCTCGGTTCTGCCCAGAACCCGCAGGTAGGCACCGAACTCCTGCAACTCTTTGAAAAGGAGGTCGCAGGCCAGATAGACGGCGACAACCCGTACGACATGGTTGTCAAGCTTTTTTTTAACAACCTCGAGGCATGCATCCTTCTCTTCCTGGGCGGGGCATCGTTTGGCATCCTGACGATCTTCATTATGAGCCTGAACGGGATCGTCATCGGGGCCATCATGGAGATCATCAGCAAGGACCATTCGGCACTGTTTGTTGCAGCCGCCCTCGTCCCCCACGGGATCTTCGAAATCCCGGCGTTCATCCTCTCGGGAGCGCTCGGGATCCTCCTTGCCCAGTCGCTCATCGCGGAATGGTATGGCAGTGAGGATACCGCGGTTGCCGCGCAGGCATATGCCCGGTTGTTCCTCGCAATAGTTCTCCCCCTCGTTGCGACAGCGGCAATTGTCGAGGCTTTTATTACGCCGGTTGTCATACATTTAGTAGCTTAAGAGGGTTTTTACACAATGGATGAGGACACTGGCACCCTGCCGCCGAAATCAGACTTTTCCGGATGGTTCAACGATATCCTGTGGCGTGCCGAGATTATGGACGTCCGCTACCCGGTCAAGGGCCTCTACGTCTGGTACCCGTACGGCTTTGGAATCCGCAAATTCGTTTACAACAAGCTTCGCGATCTCCTCGACCGGGACCACGAGGAGACACTTTTCCCGCTCCTCATTCCCGAGCAGGAGTTCATGAAGGAGGCCGAGCACATCAGGGGTTTTGAGAACGAGGTCTTCTGGGTCACCCACGGGGGAACTGCCCCGCTCGACGTAAAACTTGCCCTCCGGCCCACGAGCGAGACTGCCATCTACCCGATGTACGCGCTCTGGCTCCGGTCGCATGCCGACCTGCCGATGAAGTACTACCAGATCGTCAACACATTCCGGCACGAGACCAAACAGACCCGCCCGCTCATCCGGCTCCGGGAGATCACTTCATTCATGGAATCCCATACGGTCCATGCCACTTGGGACGAGGCAGAAGCGCAGGTGGAATACGAGATCGGGCTTGCACGCGAGTTCTACGATAACTTCTGCATCCCGGTCACCATCTCGAAGCGCCCGGACTGGGACAAGTTCCCTGGCGCGGATTATACCATTGCAGTGGACGCAATCATGCCGGGCGGCAGGACCCTCCAGATCGGCACCGTCCATCACCTCGGCACTCATTTCTCGAAGACTTTTGATATCAAGTACGAGGACAAGGAGGGGGTGCAGCAGCTGGCAAACCAGACCTGTTTTGGCATTTCCGAGCGGTGCATTGCGGCGCTTATCAGTATTCATGGCGATGACAAGGGCCTCATCCTCCCACCGGCGGCGGCTCCCGTCCAGGCAGTCATCGTCCCGATCACGATTGGCAAGCGGCACGATGACGTGCTTGCGGCAGCACAGAAACTGGAAACTGACCTCAAAACTGCCGGGTTCCGGGTCAAGATGGACACCCGCGACATGCGCCCGGGCGCGAAATACTACTGGTGGGAACTCCGCGGCGTCCCGCTCCGGCTAGAACTGGGGCCCAGAGATCTCGATTCCGGCAAGGTCATGGCCGTTAAGCGGACGGGCGAGAAGAATTCCATCGAGCTGGCAACCGTCACCGAGGGCGTGACCCGGGTACTTGGCGAGATCACCGATGCAATCCGTGCAAAGGCCGAGGAGCACACGAAGTCGCATCTCGTCAGCGTGGATTCCATGGACGCCCTCAACACGGCGCTCAATGACGGGAAGGTGGCAGTCGTCCACTGGTGCCGCGAGCGGGGCTGCGGAGATGCCATCGAGGAGAAGGCAACTTCGAGCATCCTCGGCACGGACGTCAGGTCGCAGTATGTTTCCGATGGCGACGGCCCGTGTATCGTCTGCGGGAAGCCGGGGAAGGCTACGCTTGTGGGCCGGACGTATTGAAGGGGTTTTCGTTAAAGGAAATTTTTTTTTTTAAGAATTTTTTTGGTGAAATCATCTATCCCATTACATGTTACCCCCCCTCTTGTGCCACCAGTCCCACGTGGGGGACAGGGCGCAGTGCGATAGGACGGCGTTGGTTACAGGTAATACGTAGTTATCGCAACGGGGGTGCCACAGTAACGGGGGCTTCAGCCCCATAGAGCGTCAGGATTCTGAATTGGTTCCCCGGAGTGAAAATTTCCAAAAAAAAGCAAATCAGATCAATTCAGATAAATCCCTTTCACCAGATTCTTCCCCATCTCAGTCCGGAAAACCTTCTGGAGAACAGATTCCACCGCTTCCTGCTCCATCTTATCCTCATCAATATTCACGAGAAAATCCGCTTCCACGATGATCTGGAAATCTATGCCATCGATTTTGTTGTAACTATGATGGTTGCCGGTGATGAAACAGACCCGGTTGACGATATCGGCAGGTGCGTCCAGTTCCGAAAGGATCTTCCGGGCGATCGGCGGCCCCTCGATCTGCTGGTAATTTCCGGCCGTTGAATTGTATTTCCGTTCCGCCTCATGGATGCCGATGTCGTGCAGGATTGCAGTATAACTGATAATCTCACGCGTACGTTCATCCTGAACCTCGCGGGACGCGATGAGGGTGGCAAACGCATGAACCTTGAGGGCGTGATTGATACGGCGTGTGTCGTGTCCGTAATATGTAATCATTGCTTCCATGACCCTGGAATCCATGGGAGAGGATTCGCCGCATTGCCTCATGATTTTTCGCATCGTTCCACGTTCCCACTTGAACCTTGTGCTCGACCACAAACCTGTTGACCCTCCGCTCCCAACGGAACTTCTGGAGATGTGCGTAAGTGAAGCGACAAGCCACCGGCAGGTGTATCGTGTTTCTGGGATTCCTGTTCGCTATCGCAGTTCTTGTGACGGCTATACCGGCAGCCGGTATTGAACAGGATCACCAGTACAAGGGCGTTATCAGCAACCCGGAGATCCCCGAGATAAACCAGTCGGAAATCAACGAGACAGCACTTGAAAAGTACGAAAAAACTCCGGAGCCGGTAACCATTTTTAAAGCCGAAGTGAGCGAGACTTCCCTGCCCGGGCCCAGATACATGGCGTTTGGCCCGAGCTTTATTGGCATTTCAGTCGACCCTGTCGGCCTCAGTGCGCTGTTCATCCTGCTCTCCTTTGTTCTTGCCGCAGGGTGTATCCGGGCTATCGGCCGGTGGGGCAGGGACGGGAAGGATTAGGGGGAAAAAAACTCCTCCCGTTCTGTTTTTACCCGGCATCAATTCCCTGCAATGGATTTGCCCACAACAGAATCCATCAATATATCCACCCTTTTTTAAATTCCTGCGGGAAACATTTGTACAGGAGACTGGAATGGCGGCAGAAAAATACGAGGACGACAACGACGACTTCAATGCCCCGCACCTGCCGGAGCGGTATCACCAGGCAGTCAGAGCCAAGAAACAACGCCGCCTGAAAAAACGGATCCTGATGGCAGTTGCAGCAATCATTGTCATTGGTGCAATGTACTTCCTGCTGAGCTGGGCAGCCGGAGGTCTCCTTTCCAGCATGGAGAGTTCGTCTCCCGCAGAACAGCAGCCTCCGGTAACGGTGCCTCCGCTTGAGACAAAAACAGTTCCGGCAACTACCGCTCCTGCATCCACGCAGGGTGCGGGCCTCACCACCCCACTCCCGCCCGGCGTTATTACTCCCGCTCCTGTAATCGACGCTGTACGCGCACGGGATATTGCCGATGATTACGTCATCGAACAGAACAATGGTCCACTGCCGCTGAACATGAGCCGGTCATGGTATGAGACAACTGCTTCATCCACTGGCAGCGTTGCAGGGCAGTATACGTTCATCTACGAGCGCACGTACCAGGACATTCCCACGGACGTTGACGGCTTTACGGTCATCGTGGACGCAGCGACCGGGGAAGTGATCGGTTATACGCAGCAGTGGACCACCCCGGAACATGCCTTCCTGGCAGCCACGCAGGCCGACATTGTCAGACACGAGGCCACATTTGCCGTCTTACAGAGAGCAAGAGAACAATATCCCGACCAGGTTGGCGGGCTCCGGATCATCTCAGCGGATCTCCGTTGGATGAACAACGTTCCCTACGATACCGTGCCCCGGCCAGGCTCCATCCCGCTGGCATGGAACGTTCTGTTCGATGACGAGATCATCCGGGCTGACCCATCCACACAACCCGCGGTAGCATGGGTGGATGCGCATTCGGGAGAGTTTTTGGCGTTTGAGTACCGGCACTAATAGAGTTGATATTAAAAAAATGTCAGGTTCTTCAGCACTTGCTGCACACGTACTCGGTGGCAAGCGCTGTCCTGCGCATATCGCCCGAGATCTGCTTCTTGCCACCACGGAAGAACCATTTTTTGCACCGGCTGCACTGCTTGGGCCGGATCCGGTCGAGATGGTTCATCGGGATC
>CAZMCL010000095.1:0-6791 GCA_964564375.1 uncultured Methanoregula sp.
GGAGGTACTGGAGGTTCATGATCGAGTTGTACTGCCGGATCTCCTCGACATACCGCTCCACCTCATCCTGCCGTGGGATGTAGCGGTTGATCCCCAGTTTCTGGCGCACGTAATCGCCTACGAGCACGGACATCGCCTGCGCCGTCCCGCCGGCACTCCGGATTGGCCCGGCATAGAAGATCATCAGGTACTGGCTGCCGTCATCGTTCTTGCCAAGGGCAACTTTTGCGATCCCTTCGGTTGGTGCGGATACGACCCCTTCGGTCAGGAGTGCCATCGCTACGCGGATAGAGTGGTCGAGCACCTCCATGATATCCTTCTCGCCAAACTTCCGGGCAACGAAGTCATCCCCAATCCGCAGCGCAGCCTCCTCGCGGGACATTGTTGCCTCAAGCTCGCGGATCCGGGCTGCCACGCCTTTGACACCGATGAGGACCTCAACACGGTCAGCTAAGTCGCTTGCGATCGGGATCTCGACATTGAGCGTGGGGTCGAGGCCCTTTTTCCGGGCCTCCTTTGCAATCGCTATCGCGCGGTGCAGCTCGTCAAGAAGAGACTTCTCGTAGGCCTCCATCGCGGGCGAGAGCACAAGCATACCGGTAAATTCTGCGGGAGGGGATTTATGGATTGGGATTTCGGCGTGAAAGAAAAGAGGGGAAACCGAGAAGCAGGACTATTCCCCGTCCTGTAACTTCTCGACCATTGAGGGCAGGCCGGTCTCGCCCATCTGCCAGAGGGTCAGCGTAACACAGTGCTGGAGGGTCTCGTCCGGGTCATCGAGCCGGCTTGTGAGGGGGGCAACGGCCGGCTTGCCGATCCGGCAGAGCGCCTGCGAGAGGAATCCCCGCAGTTCGGGGTCATCGCTTGCCATGCCATCGATCATGGCATCCACGGCAGGTTCGCCGATCTCGCCCAGGGCGGCGGCGGTATATTTCCGGAACTCCCTGTCCGGGTTTGACTCCATCGCCATGATGAGCGGAATCACCGCCGGTTCACCTATCCGGGAGAGCGCGATCGCCGCATACCAGCGCCGGTCATTATCTGGCGCATTCGCGATAGCAGCGATAAGCGGTCGAACCGCCGGCTCGCCGATCTCCCTGAACGCGGTTATCGCTGCATGCCGTTTCACTATCTCCGGATCGCCAAACGCCGCGATCAGGTCCTGGATTTCTCCTGCTGTTGCGGTCTTCCCGCCCGTTTCTGCCATGATTCTCACTGATCTGGGTACTGCATCCACATGGTTGTTTCCATTTTTTTACCGGTCATGCGAGCCCGAGCCATGCCGGGACGAAGAGGATACCAAAGAAAACTGCCATCATGATGAGGCCAAGGGGGATTCCTACTTCAGCCCATTCCCGGCTCGTGATCTCCAGCTTGCAGGCTGCGATAATATTGGGGATGTTGCCGGGGATGAGAATCCCGCCGGCAATGAGGAGCCCCATGAGCGCGCTCACGATCTGCTGGAGACTGAGGGCGGGGCCGATCTCGGCAGCGGCAAGGGTTGCGTTGTCGAGGACCGCCGAAACGATGTTCACCCAGTAGAGCCCCGCGGAGGGGATATGGATAATATACGTAAAGATAAGCGGCTTGAAGCCGTCCCCGAGAAAGATGAGGGCCATGATGAAGAGGTAAACCTTGCCAGCCCGGACCACGATCTCCGGTATGGATTCCCGCTGGATGATGCACTCTAGTTTTGTATTGCCGGTATGCCGCCGGTTGAAGAGAAAGACCCCGACGAAGCCAAGCATAATGACCGTGGGGATGATGTAGATGGCAAGGTTGTTGAAGAGGAAAGTGAACCCTGCATGGTACGGAGCGCCTGCGAGTTTTGCGACCACAATGGTAGTAAGCGGCTCGCCAAGCGGGGTAAGCCCCGCGCCGAGGCCGATCGCAAAGCAGGCGACGACAGCGAGCTCTACCTTGGCCTTCTTTACCACGGGAAGCGCATTGACTATCTCGACGAGGATTATCGCCGCGAGGATAGCGGAGATTATGCTTGAGACCAGGCCTAGGATCACAATGAGGAAGAAGACAATTACCTGAAGGGGGAAACGGTCGACCATGCCGACAATCGCCGTTTCCAGCTGGTGATGGAACCAGTAGATGAGAAGGCCAACAACAAGGACGATCTGGAAAATGCCAATGGGGATCCCAAAGAGGCTTGTGATATTCAGTGGGGCAAGGAGCGCCTCTTTAACGATCTCCGGGCTCCAGCCGGTCGTCTCACCGGGAATGGCCATAAAGCCCGCAATGGTCAGGGCAGCAACACCGCAAATGAAGAGGAAGACCTCGAGGTTGTGCTCGACCTGCTTTACCTTAAATGGAAGGATCAGGACAAGCAGGAAAATTACAAAAAGGCCACCATTCACCAGCAGATCCATCGTATTTCATCCTGTTTCCGGCATGCAGCATGCAACCACCGGTCAGCAGTAAAGATTGGGCAACCGGAAAATTAATGGGTTTCTTTCCTGCCGACCTGCTCTGTGTTTAACCGGTACGAAGATATATATGCTCTACCACTGGAATAGACCAATTGTATACAACCGGTGTTGTGAGGGGAATGGCGCAGGACATAACAAAAATCCTCAAATCATTGCAGACTTCTGCTGTCAACAGGTGCAGGGAGCGGCTGGACGAGGCCGCACTCCGTGCGAAGAGCCTTATCAGCAGGGGCGATGATGCGGAGAAGAAGGAGCCCGCGCCGGAAAAGCCGCAGTACGGGGTCACCTCGGTACTGAAACGGAAGCATGGTTTATAGTAGTGCACGGGAGGTCAGGATGGATGCGGAAAAAACATTGCTGCAGCAGATTCGCGAAAAAGAGCAGGAATTTACCCAGAAGATCGAGCGCGTAAAAAAAGAGACCGGCCTCGAAGTCGAGGCTGCACGAAATGGGGCTGAAGCCCTGCTCTGCACTGCTGACAGCACGGGGAAGACTGAGGCAGAGCGGCTCTACTGGGAGGGAAAAGGGAAGATCGAGGCCGAGATCGAGG
Organism: uncultured Methanoregula sp.; assembly: GCA_964564375.1. GTDB lineage: Archaea > Halobacteriota > Methanomicrobia > Methanomicrobiales > Methanospirillaceae > Methanoregula. The sequence goes on from CAZMCL010000095.1 coordinate 2,992, forward strand.
CGCTGAAGCAGGAGACTGCAGCGGAACGCAAGGCTGCAGCGGCAACGGGGGAGAGGAACGTCCCCCGCGCCGTTGACGCCATCACCGGCTACGTGACCATGAAATAGCCGGCAGGGACCGGGAGGGGTGGTATGCTCCAGAGGATGAAACGTATTCAGGTTATCGGGCCAAGGCAGGAGTTGGGCCGCGTAGTCGACCTCCTGTACAATGCCGGTACCGTCCACCTGGAGAACGCGAGCGAGGAGATCCCCCAGAGTGAGATCAGCCTCGAGCCGGTAAAACTGGATGCAGCCCACACGATTACGGATGTGCTGGGCAGGATACAGGCGATCTTCTCCACCCTGCCAATGATAGCTGACAACAAGGAGCGGCAGGCGGCGATCCAGGCAGCGCTCGAAACGAAGAACTACGACCAGATCATCGGGAGGGCAAAGGAGGTCGTCCGTGAACTCGAGACCACGACCCGGGATCTTGCAGCAAAAAAGAGCGAGCTGACCCTTGCGGTCACGGCTCTTGACCGGTACTCCAAGGTCCTCTCCATCATCCAGCCCGTGGAGAAGGAACTGCCAACCCTTGAAGGGTTCGAGGTCACGATCCTGCTCATCCAGAAAGAGCACTCAGGCGTTATTGAGATCATCCGAAAGGAGATTGCGACCATTACCCGCAACCATTTCGAGATGAGTTCCACTTCTGTTGATGATGTAACGCTTGCCACCATCATGGTCTTTCCGAAGCGGTACGATGAGGAGGTGCACTCGTTCATCTACTCGGTGAACGTCAACGAGGTCCGGCTGCCTAAGGAATACACCGGCCGGCCGTTCTTCGAGATGTTCGCGCTCATCGGGGAACAGAAGGTCAGGAACCTGGAGGAGATCGCTGCCATCGACGGGCACCTGGCATCACTCTCGTCGGTCTGGTACCAGGAACTGGTGGTGCTCCAAAAGCACCTTAACGATATCCATGACGAGGTGGGAGTCTATGCCAACTTCGGACTCTCCACGTATACCTTCGTTATTATGGGCTGGATCCCAAGTAAGCACCTGCGCAACACCCGGGATGCCCTGAAGGATATGTTCGGGGGCCGGGTGGTCATCCGCGAGCTGGGGGTGACAGAGGGGGACATGAAACTCGCTCCGGTGTGGTACGACAACCCGGCGTGGGTGAAGCCGTTCGAGTTCATCATGAAGCTCGCGTCCCTCCCGAAGTACCAGGAAGTCGACCCCTCGCCCATTCTCGCGATCTTCTTCCCGCTCTTCTTCGGTCTCATGGTCGGCGATATCGGGTACGGGATCATTATCCTTGCCATCGGGCTCTTCGTCCGACACAATTACCGCGATATCCCGTTTGCCCAGAGCCTCTCGGGGATGTTCATCATCTCCGCGATACCGGCGATGGTCTTCGGGTACTTCTACGGGGAGTTCTTCGGAAATCTCGGGGAGCACCTGGGCTGGCTCCAACCGGTTCACGTCCTCGGCGTTACCTGGAACCGGGCGGAGGCGATCATCCCGATGCTCATCCTCGCCATATCGGTCGGCGTTGTCCACGTCTTCCTCGGTCTCTCGCTGGGTATAAGGAACGCGATCATCTTAAAGAGCCGCAAGCACCTTGCCGAGCGCTCGGGGATGATCCTGATGATCAGCGGTATCATCGTCCTGCTCGTGACCTCGGCGGGCGCTCTGCCACAGGGCATGACCTACGCAGCTGCAGCGCTCATGGTAGTCGGCCTCCCGCTCATTATCTACGGTGCGGGGGCGTTTGGGGCTATTGAAGTGATGAGCACGGTGGGGAACATCCTCTCCTACGCCCGCCTGATGGCGATCGGGATGGCGTCCGTGATCCTCGCGATCGTGGCAAACGAGCTTGCCGGCGCGATCGGGATTGCCATCGTCGGCATCATTGTCGCGGTCCTCCTCCACACCCTCAACATCGCGCTTGCCATGTTCTCCCCCTCCATCCACTCGATCCGTCTCCACCTCGTCGAGTTCTTTTCCAAGTTCTACGAGGGCGGAGGCGTGGAGTACCGGCCGTTTGCGCGGGTTGTGGTGGCGGAGAAGAGGGAGGAGTGAGGATTTTTCGTGTGGCCGGGATTTTTTGTTCTATAGATATCCCTTTTTCAATTCATTGCCCCTCTTGCTCCAGTCCAGCCCCCATCGGGTGCGGGGGCGCATGCGATAACTCGTATTACCAGTACGTAATGTTTCGACCGTTTTTGTAAGCAGGTAATAGGGCGTCATCGCAACCATGGCGCCACAGCGGCGGGGCGAAGCCCCTGAAACGTCACAACGCAGATTAAATAATTTCTACAGATCTTGAATTTTCACTGAGGCTCTGATCGATTCAAAATTGTTTTTCGATCGCGATCATGATCGCGATTAAAATTTTTCAAGGGGGGTCGGTTGATCAGTTCGTGGATTGCAAGAGGGGAGTGGGGGCCGGTTGAAAAAAATGAAGGGGTTCCCCCTCCCTCTTTTTCTCATGGGGGACCCCTTGAAAATTTTCAAGGGGGGCATCTCACTGAGTGTTCAAGGGGGGTCCCCCCGCAATTTGACTATGCATCTTCCGATGAAGTGGGGAGTCCGGACCCGGTTTTTAGAGGGGGGTCCCCTGATCGGTTCACATAGGGGGGTACCTGCAAAAGCAGGTGGGGGGGACCCCTTGAAAAAAGGTGAGGGGGGTGGAGGGTCAGCGGATAAATGGTGAGGGGGGGTCCCCTCACTTCCTCCCCGCCGCCGCCATCTTCTTTGCCTTCACCTTCTTTTTCTTCTTCTCCAAGATGCTCTTCACTTTCTTTAACCGGAACAGGTCCTCGCGCTCCCGCTCCTCGATGGCGTTCTTGATGTACTTCGCCTGGCTTTTGAGCTCGGGGATCAGGATCTGTTCAAGGGCGTTCACCCGCCGCCGGTTCATCTGGATCTCGGCCCCGAGCCTTCGCATGGCAGTCTCGGTCTCGGCGAGCTTGATTAAGATATCGAGCTCCGCCTCGTACCGCTCGGCAGTCTCGTCGATGCGGGCACTCGTGGCGATGATCCCGTAGCCCCGCTCGAGCATGGTCTTCGACACCCGCTTCTTCTCGATGACCGGCACCGGGACACCCATGATGTTCTTGCCGGTGATGCCCACCGTGATAGAGCGCCGGGTGGCAAACCCGGCGGACTTGAGGGTCACCGGGTCGTCGGTGGCCTGCGCAATGAGTAGGGACAGGTCGGCAGACTTCGAGACCAGCTCAAGCTCGTCCCGCGAATCGGAGACGGATGAGAGGATCTTGAAGAACTCCTGGATGAGGGCGTCCATCTTCTCCCGCAGGAGGTCCCGGCCCTGCTCGGCAAGCCGGATCTGGGCCTTCTTCTTCATCAGCTCCATCCGGGTGGGCTTGACCTGCTCCATGATCTATCCTTCCTGCTTCCCGGCATACGCCGGGTGGTACTTTTTGATGTACTCCCGTTTGATCCGCTTCAGCTCGTCCTCGGGAAGGATACTGAAGAGCTCCCACGCGATCTCAAGGGTCCTTTCTATCGACCGGTCTTCATCTCCCTGCGAGACGAACTGCTTCTCGAAACCATCGGCAAACTTCAGGTACTGCTTGTCCAGTTCCGTGAGGGCTTCCTCCCCGACAATGGCCACGAGCCGGCGGAGGTCCCGGCCGTACGCGTAGCTGGCATAGAGCTGGTCTGCCACGCCCCGGTGGTCCTCCCGGGTCTTGCCGGGCCCTATCCCGAGGTTCATGAGCCGGGAGAGGCAGGGCAGGGCGTCCACCGGAGGGTCGGAGCCCCGGCGGAAGAGGTCGCGGGAGAGGACAATCT
>CAZMCL010000096.1:0-6743 GCA_964564375.1 uncultured Methanoregula sp.
AGCTCCACGGCATTTGCAATCCGTTCCCGCTGGGTAGCACTGATCAGGGGGCCCATGTCGGTCTTCGGGCCAAGACCGTTGCCCACGTTGAGAGCACTGACCCGCACCCTGAGCTGGCGGGTGAATTCTTTTGCGATCTTCTCATGGACAATGAGGCGTTTCACTGCGGTGCAGGTCTGCCCGGCATTGTAGAACCTGCCCCGCAGGGCACCCTCGACGGCTTTTTCGATATCGGCATCGTCCATGACAATCATCGGGTCGGAACCGCCCAGTTCAAGGACCAGTTCCTTGGCATGGGGTGCCGCAAGTTCGCGTATCCGGGCACCCGTTATACAGTTACCGGTAAACGAGATCTTCTTCACTGCCGGGTGGGTCACGAGCGCCTCGCCGACTTCTTCTCCACTGCCGGTGACCACGTTCAGGACCCCGGGGGGAAGGCCTGTCTCATCGAAGATCTGCGCGAGCCTGAGGTTGGTTAATGGGGTATCCGAGGCCGGTTTCAAAACCATCGTGTTTCCTGCAAGAAGTGCAGGGCCCACTTTCCACCCCATGATGAGCACAGGCATATTCCACGGGATGATTGCCCCGCAGACACCAAGCGGTTCCCGGGTGACAAGGCAGTCGCCGGCTGCCCCGAGCCGGACGGCCTCTCCGGAAGCCTGCGCGGAGATGCCGGCATAAAATTCAAGGATGTTTGCAAACCCCCGGACTTCATCGATTGCTTCACGGAGAGGTTTTCCCTGCTCCATGGTGAGCAACCGTGCAAGGTCCTTGTGCTGCTCCCGCACCTTTGCCGCGGCATGGTAAAGGACCATCCCCCGGTCCCGCATGGATTGCTTCTTCCAGCCATCGCCGGCATCCACTCCCGCTTCAACGGCGCGGGAGAGATCGTCAGCGGTCCCTGCCGGGACCCGGTCGATGATCTCGCCCGTTGCCGGGTTCCTGACCTCTGTCCAGCGCTCATCCGGCGATGCTGTTTCTTTCCCCCCGATTCTCATCTCCATCGTCATGGCTCCGCAAGAATTTGTAACTGTATTAGTGGTACACGGTACAGGGTATTCAAACATTCACCATGTCGCTCGCATGACAATACTGGCGGGAATGACTGTTCAGCCCTGCGACACCCGGGCCGGACCGGAGTCGAGGTCTGAAGCACACAGTTCTTTTTGCACCGCCCACTCCGTAACTCCCTCCGGTCCGCACACGCCAAAGGCATATGCAATCTCGTTCCAGGCTTTCTCCATGAGCCCCCGGTAGTACGGAATATCGAACGTTCCTGCAGCCCAGTCCGGATCAACCTGGTACCTGCGGGCATCCCGGACAACGTAGCTGATCTTCATGCCCGGTGCAGCCTCTACCCCCGCGTCCCGGTATGCGTTTACGGCAGCCCCTTCAAGGCAGCGGTGGGCATACCGGGTGCGGCTGATCCTGCGGCTGACAGCAAGGGTGCGGGGATCTGCTTGTGGGAGCGCCTGCAGGGCCCTGCAATAGACCTGCCGGACCCGGTCCCGGACCAATGCGAGTTCACCTGCGGTTTGTGCTGTACGCATTATCCCAAACATCTCCTGCTGCATCGTGCGGATATAATCCGGTGTGTCATGCCGTCGTGCGGCTATCCCCCGCACCTTCATGCTCCCGTCCGAAAGCCGGCCGTAATACCGGTTATAGGCGCCAAAGCCGTCGTTTAGCGGCAGGAAGACGATCCAGTCGAAATGTTCAACCTCCGCAGCAAGGCCGGTAGTTATGCCGACTTGCTCTTTCAGCGCCTCAATGGGCGATCCCTGTACCCAGAGACAGTCAACGATCCCGTGCAACACCGTAAAACCCATGGACTCGGCAAGGTCTTTTGTCTGGATCAGGATCTCACGGGAACGTGCGGTTATTGCTTCGTGGACTTCGATCCTGCCGAACCTGGCGTTCTTGTAACCGGTATAGCCAAAACAGGTGACGAGCATCCATTTGAGCAGCGTGTCGATGCCGGCATACCCCACATCCGTATTTTTCCTCCTCTTGGTCTCCCGGCGCAGGGAGACCACTGGTGCGAGCACCGCGGGGAGAAAACCCTCTTGTGGTGCGTTGTTGAGCGTCTCGGGCGAGAGGTTGAACTTCACAATGATGGAGGGATACATGGAAGTGAAATCCAGTTCGTCCACGTTTTCGTAAATCCCCGGTTTTGGCTGGAACATCATCCCGCCGCGGTCAGCAGCCCGGAGATCGGCCAGTTTCCGCACCGTTTCCGCATCAGCTTTCCGGAATGGCACCGTGATGCCCCGCCTCACTGCTTCATAGACCTCGTAGCTGCTGATGAGTGTGCCCGGAGTGAACCGTGAGGCAAGGTTCGGAGAGAGCCCCGAGAGCCGTGACGCCATCAGGACACCGGCAAGCCCCCCCTCGCGGTAAACAAACGACTGGCTGGTATCAATGAGTACCCGCCCGTCCGGGATGAGTGCTGCCTCCTTGTGCTCCATCCGTCCGTAACTCCAGTACGACCGGGAACTCATCTGCCGGTACTTCCCGTTCCGGGAAAAGGGTAAGTCCAGCCCTTTCCCGAGCGCAAATGCCCGGAACTTCGGCAGCCATGAATCGGCGTTGGACATCAGGATAACCTCCGGATCGATCGACCGTACCAGCCCGAAGAGGTCTGCAAGAACGACATCCCCCGGTCCGTGAAGTCGTTGTGTCCGGTCGCCAATCAGCTCAACATCCGTGCAGTACGGTGAGCGGCCCGGGTCATCGTGGATACGGATTTCCAGCTGGTGCAGATCGCAGGAAAAATCCGGGCTGAACCGTGAGGCCGGGTCATCGCCGCACGGGAAGATGCCCCTCTCTGCCATGAACTGCTGGTCGCGCCGCACATCCACGTTGAAGAGCCGTGCATCGAACTGTGTCTGCTGCTCGATCCTTTCGGCTACCTTACGGCCGGCGTGCACACTGAACCCTTCAAGTTCCCCAAAGAGCGTCCGGAACGTGCAGGGCTCTGCGCGGAACTGTTCTTCCAGGACATCAATCATCTCATGATGAGTGGCGGTATCGGCGAGGTACAGGTAAAACGGCGGGTCATAGACGTGGTGCTTCCGGGTCACGGTTCCGCTTCCATCCCTGCACCAGAGGTCCACCCCCTCCCGGTACGCGGTGTCAAGGACCCACATTGTCGTCTCCTCCGGTCTCTCCTCTGTGGATCTCAAGGAGCGCTGAAAAGATCATCGCCTCAAGCGGGTTGTCGCACCCGAAGAACGCCTCGCTCGAATGGTTTTTGGCAAGATCCGTAAGCATCGTTGCAGGACCCCGGTCATCCCTGTCCAGTCTTTTTGCAACCCGTTCCCACCGATCTGCGTGTGATCGCATACCAAGCCGGACACTCAAAAAACTTCTCCCCATATCACTGCACCTCAAGCGTGGTCTGTGCCTGATGCCTGCTGTTGTCCCTGCGACCGGGACACCCGGCAGCCCGGGGCTGCCGCATGTCCGGCTCTCCGGTGTTTATGATCTCGATCAGCCGGTCAGCCTGCCGGGCCAGTGCGGCAAATGGCTTGTCCATGGCAGGGGCGTACAGGACCACGAGGGCTTCCCGACCAGCTTCTTTGAGGACAGACCCGGCCGGGGCGAGAAGCCGTTCGGCGCTCTCAAAGAGGGTGGGGTCATGCTCGACGAAGATGATTGTGTGGCCGGCCTCCCGGATAACGGTCAGGAACTGGTCGGCCGTAAACGGCCGGCGGACTTCAAAATTGGCAGATGACCTGCCGATATGCGAGATGAGCCGGGAGTAGTTCCCGCAGATAAAGAGGAAGAGGAAACGCTCAAGTTCGGGATTTTCGTTGAGCGCCGTAATGATGGTGCGTTCCGGGGCAATGACTGCCGAGAATGTACCCTGGCGGAGCGTGATCCCGGTACGGAGCCTGATCTGCATAGCACCTGATCCCTGCTGTACGAGCGGGGAAAAAGAGCCGGCCTGCGGGGGGTGAAAGTGCAATCGTCTGGTCGATGCCCCGGATCTATCCCGGGTGCTTCTTTTCGGATACCCTCAGCCAAGGGTTCCGGCACAAACTATATCGCCTGCATATCCCTATCACTGCTCCGGGCAAAGGTCATGAATGAGGATAAACCGATCATAATCCGGACCGGTGATACGGTCCCGTTGGAACCCGATGCGGCACAATCTCCGGTGGTTCTTCTGGAAGTGAACGATCGTACGTGGGAGGCGGCAGTAGAGAAGGAGGAAAAACCGGTGGCGGTGATGTTCTACTCGCCAGCCTGTTCCTTCTGTCACCAGATGGAGCCGTATTTCCGGGCATATGCCGGCGAGTTCCGGGACCTAATGGTCTTTACCAGGATCAATATTGTTATAAACCCGTGGACTGCCGAGCGATACGGGGTGAGGAGTACGCCTACATTCAAGTTCTTCTGCGGCGGGAAACCCGTGCAGGAGATGGTGGGAGCAGTCTACCCGGCTCTTCTGAAGAAGATGGTTGAGGAGGTCCTTGTACACGGGAAGGAATGTGCAAAGAACTCAACTGCTATAGATTATGAGATCACCGGGTACGGGTGAGTGGTAGCATGAGAGTGGGGGTCAAAGAGACTGATTAAAAATCCCCGTTGTCATGCGGATTTTTATCGCGGGATAAAAGACGGTATATGAGGATTCCCGTTTTGCATCGTTCCCGGGGTCATTACGGGAGCGTGCGGCTGCACCCGCACTGCACCGCGGCTTCTTTTACTGCTTTTGCCACAGCACGGGTGACCCCTTTGTCAAGGATGTTGGGGAGGATGCGCTCGCGCCGGGGTTTTGGCACGTAATCGGCGATGGCATGGGCAGCTGCTACCTTCATTTCATCGGAGATACAGGTGGCCCGGGCATCGAGTGCTCCCCTGAAGATGCCGGGGAAGGCGAGGACGTTGTTGATCTGGTTGGGATAATCGCTCCTCCCGGTGCCGACCACCGCAGCTCCTGCGCCTTTTGCCACATCCGGCATGATCTCCGGAACAGGGTTTGCCATGGCAAAGATGATTGGGTCCTTTGCCATGGACCGGACCATCTCTTCGGTTATAACACCCGGCCCCGATACGCCGATAACCACATCGGCACCGATCATTGCGTCTGCCAGCGTGCCGGCAAGGGCCGGCCGGTTTGTCTCCTCGGCAAGGATGAACTTGTATTTGTTCTGGTACAGCCCCGGTCTCCCCCGGAAGATCGTACCTTTCGTGTCACAGACAACAATCTCGTTGACCATTGTACAGACATCGGGGTTGTAACCGATGCACTTGAGGAGCCGGGTTACGGCAAAGCCGGCTGCCCCGGCACCGCAGACAACGATATTGAGATCGGAGAATTTACGGCCGGTCACCCGGCAGGCATTGAGGAGTGCGGCAAGAACTACGACCGCCGTGCCGTGCTGGTCATCGTGCATGACCGGGATCCCGAGATCCTGCAGGGCGTCTTCCACCTCGAAGCATTTCGGCGCGGCGATATCCTCAAGGTTGATGCCGCCAAAGACCGGGGCGATGTTCCTGACCTGGTCGGTGAAGTCCGTCTCGTAATTCTCAAAACAGATGGGAAATGCGTCCACACCGGCAAATTTCTTGAAGAGAATTGCTTTTCCTTCCATGACCGGGATTGCTGCGTAACCGCCAATGTTTCCCAGACCAAGCACGGCAGAACCATCGGAGACGATAGCGATGGTATTGGATTTGAGCGTGTAGCGGTAGGCAAGGTCCGGGTTTTTGGCGATTTCCCGGCAGACTGCCGAAACGCCGGGAGTATAGACTCGTGAGAGGTCTTTGCGGGTTTTAAGTGCGACTTTTTTCCGGATGCCCAGTTTGCCCCGGTAGCGTGCATGCAGGGCAAGGGATTCGGCATAAATGCTGTTGCTTCCCGGTGCAAATACCATCGGTAACTTTACCTCGTACGTCTGTTGAGCGTGCGCAGGCAATGAACCTGATGGTCGTGATCCCGGGTTTTGGTAAAATGTGCGCCGGGAATTTCCCGGGACCGGGAGAAATAATGAGGGCCCCTGCTGCCATCGGAGCCCATGAGGCACGATTACATATTTATACAGCGATGAACAGAATTATACATTAAGGTATCAGTTAGTCACTGCACATCCTGCGTGACCCTTTCACCTTCCTTAAGAATTACCAGATGTTGTGATGTTCCCATGAAGTCAAAAGATATTGCCATAGTCGGAATCCTGCTTGCCATCGGCGCAATCCTCAGGATTTTCCTTGCGATGCTCCATACGCCGCTTACGCCGAACATGATCATCGCGTTCTACTGTCTTGCAATCATCCTGATCCGGCCAAAGATCCTCGAAGCGCTCGGTATCGGTCTTGTTGCCGGCGCCCTGTCGATGGTTATCTCCAGTTCGATGTTCCCGCCTGCCAATCTTATCAGTGAACCGATCGGCGCCTTTGTCTGCTTTGCGCTCTACGCAGCCCTGCGCGACCGGACAAAACTCGCCCCGACTGTAACCACGTTTGTTGCAACTCTTGCAAGCGGCTTCTCATTTGCCGCGATCGCCATGATCTTCGTCGGCGCGAGCGTCCTTTCCAGTCCGAAATATGGTGGTGACATCATGGCATTTGTTGCAGTCTTTGTCCCCATCGTGGTCATAACGGCAGTTTTTAATGCGATTGTAGTCCAGTTCCTCTACATCCCTTCAAGCAGGGTTCTACTTAGAGGACAGGAATGATCGAACTCAAAAACGTCAGTTACACGTATCCAGGCACGGTGCAGCCGGCCCTGCACC
>CAZMCL010000097.1:0-6685 GCA_964564375.1 uncultured Methanoregula sp.
GGGTTCGCATAAAGAGGGTATCATCCACGATCAGAATCTTTCCCATTGACAATCAAGTATCTGTTTGGGACGATTGCATAAAACTGTTATGGCGAAAAAAGGACAAAGAAATCAGTTTGTTTGGGATTTTGTGGCATCTGAAATGTAGCGAACCCCTTTTGTTGTCAGCTGGACTTCCCTGCGGATGATAGTGACTTCGGCAAGGCCGAGCTTCAGGATCTTTTCGTAGATGGCATCGAGCTGTTTGTGCGGGAGATTGAGCATGTTCTCGATGGCATGGGAGTCCATCCCGGAATAGATGAGCGTGGCAACCTGCTGGTCGACCCCGTCAAGCTCGGTCCCTTTCATGTCCATGCTTTTTGTGGTCTCTTTTAAGAAGTTATAGAGCACCTGAAGGGTGGAGAGCGGACATAAGACAAGGCTCGAAGCTACCTCGTTGTTCTCAAGGTGGTCGACCTTGACGACATCGGTAGGTTTTCCCTGCACTTCCCGCTTGGTGAGTTCGATAGAGGCGACATCATTTGTTGGTACGCAGATCTGTTTTGTAGCGCTGACAAACCAGATGCCGGTGTGGACCACAACAACGCTGCCTTTCTCCCACTGGGCGTCCTTGACCATCACCCCGCCTTTGATGGCCGGTGACATGAAATAGGCCATCAGCCGGTAGGCGTTGCATGAAGCAAGGATCATCTTTTTTAAGATTGTAAGGACCTTATCTACCGAGAGGATCTTATACACGGCTTCCGCATCGGTCTTGACCGTAATTATCAAAATATTCTTACGTTCGGCAACATCGAGTACGGTCTTGAAGAGGATCTCCTTGTTGATCGGTGCCGGGATGACCAGGCGGTCTTCGCCAACACCCAGCTTGACGACAACCCATTGTTTATTGTGTTCAACTTTAACCGGAACTTCTTTCATGAGATCCTCTCAAGAACTCTTTTATCTGGTTCAGACAGTATTCCAATAGGTATTGAGTGATTGGTCATTTTATTTCATTGGTGGTAGAATCAGATTTGTCTTTTGGTTTCTGGGCAACACTCAGCCGCTGGTACAGATCCGTGAGTTCCTGCTCGATCTGATCTGCGGGGGCCCTGAAATCCTTGAGTTCCCGCAGGAGGCTTAAGTCCTGTTCCTTTGTCGTATGCTTGACATCGGATGCAATAGAGCTGAGCAGGTCTTCATCGGTGCCACCGCTTGAGCTGGCAAACGCTGCCATGTCGGACTGCATGCCGAGCTGGTCTTCCATCAGGTTGGTATCCCCGGGCGCATCGGAAGGGATCCAGGTGGTCTTGACTGCACCGTCTGCTTCAGCCGCTTCTGCGGGTGCAGCCGCAGTTGCAGGCTCCGTGGTATCGCTTGCGGGTTCTGCAACAGCGGTGCCGGTATCGTCAACTTCGCCAGGATCTGCTTCAAGGTCAACATCATCGAGGCTGATGTTGTCAAGATCGCCAAAGTCCGTATCCGTTTCGCCCCCGGCTTCAAGCCCGCTGAACCCATCGGGTCCTTCGTCCCCGGCATTCGCTGCCAGGATATCGCTTGCGGCAGAATCCATCTCAAGGTCCGTATCCGTTTCGCCCCCGGCTTCAAGCCCGCTGAACTCATCGAGTCCTTCGTCCCCGGCGTTCGCTGCCAGGATATCGCTTGCGGCAGAATCCATCTCAAGGTCCGGCATTGAGAGCTCAGGTTCGGGAAGGGACATGTCATTGGATAGTCCGGTTCCGGATGGTATCTCCTCTTCACCCGGCATGCCGGGCATTGCAAGATCCCCCTCATCCAGCCCGTCAAGAAGGCCGGCATCGAACTCGTCATCCGAAAGTGAAAGGAATGGATCAGTTTCCGCGGAGGTTCCGGATCCTGCACCTCCCGGGGCGGGGAGTGAGGCATCCCCGGCAGTCTCTGCAGCACGAGCGGCACTCTTCTCAACTTTCTCGCTGACGGTCGAGTCCAGCATCTTGTTGATATCAGCGACCTTCCGCTCACGTCTGGTCCGTTCCTTTATGATGGTGCCAAGAGATTTGAAGGAAGCTACAAGTGATCCTATCTGGGCACCAAACGGCATTTTGCCGGCTGACGCAGGCTTTTCTGGTGCAGCCTCCGGTTTGGCCGGCTTTTTTTTCGGAGGGATCTCCTGTTTTTTCGCTCCCTTCTTCTCAAACAGTTTGATCTCGTCGATTTTTTTCAAAAAACCGATCTTCCTGAGCCTCTGCTCTTTGAAGTTCTCAAATGCAGCCCGGACTTCTGCTATCGTGATGAGCCCGAGCAGGAACGGGAGGACAATTGCCAGGACAATGAGGAGGAGGATGAGTTGGATGAATGTGACGTCGATGAAGAGGAGAAGAAGACCGACAGTAAGAATGGTGCAGAACATCACAAACCTGCGGATCTCTTTTCTCATGATAATATCCTCTTACACCTGTGAAGATGCCATATTCTGAAGTCCTTCCGGACTGAAGAACAGTCCGACTGCCAATGGTGTCACGATAAGTACCAATCCTGTCAATGCACAGAATAAGGCTGTATAGAAATAAAACATATACCGATCTCCCCCACCAACAACCCGGGCGGCAAAAATATTGGATGCGGTAATTATCGTGAGGCAGATTACGACAAATGTGCCCATTTCCTTCTCAGGAAAGTTGGTAAACATGCTCATGCCGCCAAGTGCTGAGGTTGCTGATACTCCCCCTGATGAAGTCCCGGAAGCACCGTATTCTGCTGACTGGTTTGCAAACGTCGACATCATGCTCGTTACTGAACCGGTAAGGACGACCATGATACGGTACAGGGAGACTAAAATCGCAGCCATCGCTACATGCATGGGCACGAGCAATATGATGAAACTCCGGGCATGCATGTTTTTCTTGTCCCGTAGAAGAGTCTGCTCGAGGATCGATGACCCGACAACGGTTCCGATTGGTTCGGGCGGACCTCCGAGCGTAATGGTATCAAGGTAGATATTGAGGTATTTATTGATGAGGTTGCTTCCCGCATCGCCAACGAATTTATCCCAGATCTGTCGTGAATCCAGCCCAAGATTCATCTGGGAATAGACGGCATTGACCAGGGGTTCAAGGGCAGTCAGGGATTTTCTGTCGATGGTTGCAAGAGCATAAACTGCCGTGGTCCCCTGCCCGCCCATTACCGCACCAAAACTCCGTATGAATGTTGAAAAGTCGGTATCACGCATCGTAATATTCTGATCATCGATGAACCCGATTAGTCCTAATGGGGTCATGAGAATGCCGATAAGGAGGAATATCATCCCGGCATTTATTCCGAGTAATCCCAGGACTATCACCGCAGCAATTGTCATGGGAACGATAATTCTCTCCATGGAATGGATGGTCTGCTGCTCTTTTGAACCAAGTCCCGGAATTCCATGGGATTTGGGATCGTCCGGGACTGACTGGTACATCAGGATATTGCCGGAAACACAGATGAGCAGGATGATCGCATAGGCCATATTCAGGGTAGCATCCATGCCTCCTGGAGAATAGATGGCGATGGAGATCATGAGGGTCACAGCGATGACAGTGCCTGACAGTAGCATTGCTACATAGGCATCTCCCCATTGCTTTGTCAGTTCAAGCCCCTGCTCTACCTGGCTCCGGTAAATGGTCCTGATTGAGGAAAGTTCATTTTTCAGGTAATCATCGTCGGGAACGCCGGATTCAATTGCGTTTGCGTACCGGGAGAGCATGCTTTTTAGTAAGGGATTTGTTGCCCGGTCTGCAACTATGCTTAACGATTCGGAATAACTATAACTCCATTTCTGAACGTACGTATCCACTTTGGAGGTATATTTTGATGAGATGTACTCTTTCCGATTTGCAGCAAACGTGAAAATCTCAGGGCGTGAAGCATCGGCAAGAGCAAGGGATGCCATATAGGTGGTGGTAAAAAGAAGATCGGCACTCATCTTTTTATCTTCAGAGATACTCTGGATCTTCTCTTTAATATTTTTGATAGTGGATGCGAAGGGGATCTCTCTTGCTTCTTTTGCCTGCGGTATTTCCGCTACGGGATCTGCCATATTATGAACCAATAGTCAGCAGTCCCTGCTTCTTGATCTTGGTCATCATGTGGAACAGGTCCCAGAATTTTGTGTATCCCGCTTTGTGCAACCGCTCGAGTATCTTAGCTCTCTTCTCGACCTCAAGATAAATCTCTGATTTTTTACTGTCCGGCATTCCCAGCATGGTTGCGATCTTATTCTCTAAAAGGAAGGAGCTGCCCTTGCCGGTCCAGACGAACGTGTCGGATATCGGTTCCCACGTGAACATCTGCACGAAGGTGAACCCCTGGGTCTCCGGGTTGAACCCGACCAGCTCGTTGGCACTGATCATCCGCCGCACCAGTTGCCCGTCCGGGCGCTTGACCGCACTCTGGATAACCACGAGGTTGAGGTTGTCAACATATGTCCGGGGGATGTTGATGGGGTCCCCGCACAGGCGCTGGATCAGTTTCTCAACTGAAGCCGCGTGGAACGTGCTCATCACAGGGTGGCCGGTCTGCATGGCGCCAAATGCCACAGACCCCTCGACTCCACGGATCTCCCCGACAAGGATCTGGTTCGGGCGCTGACGCAATGCAGCCTTAAGGAGATCGAACATGGAGACCTCCCCGGCAGCACCTCCGCCCTCGCCTTTTCCCTTGGCAAGGGCCACTTCCCGGATCCAGTTGCGGTGCGGGACATTAAGCTCAGGAGTGTCTTCGATGGTCACGATCTTATTTTCGGGAGGAATGAATGTAGTGATAGCGTTAAGAAGCGTGGTTTTGCCGCTTGCAGTCTCCCCGGAAACGAACAGCGACATACCGTATTCTACACAGATCCAGAGGTATGCTGCGGACATATAGTCAAGACCGTTAGTCTCGATGATATTGAGGATGCTCATGGGGACCTCGTTCACTTTACGGATAGTGAAGTTGCTCCCGTGCCGGGAAATGGCCGTCCCGTACACGATGTTGATACGGGAGCCATCGAGCAGGGTCGCATCCACAATCGGATTCCGGTAGGTGATTGGCCGTTTGATGCGTTCGGCCATCTTGACCACGAACTCGTCGAGTTCGCTGGATACCTTGAATTCGATAACGGATTTTAAGCCCTTGAAGATCTTGTGCTCGATGAAGATTGGCCCTATACCGTCACAGGAAATATCTTCAATATACGGGTCGGAGAGGAAGGGTTTTAAGACCCCCATATCAATCTTGTCCCGGATCAGGAGGTACTCAATTGCCCGGTATTCCTCGTCAGTAAGGATGACCTTGCCGTCCGGTGTTAAGGGGATCTGGTGTTTGGCCTTGATGTGTTTCATCTTGTCTTTTGCGGTAAAATCGGTATTTAAAAACGTGGTAATCTTTGATTTGAAGTCCTGTTGCCCCGCAGAGGTTCCGATAAGCTTGCTGATATCAACACCTTTTGGACGGATGACGGCAACGGAGGCCAGCATCTTCTTGATGACTTCGGCGCGTTCCTTGTCGCTGATGGGGTCTTCTTCAAGAGCATCGATAATGTCGATGAGCTTGGTCTCTATCACGGGGAGCATCATATTGACGCTGTGCAGGAACGAGGGTTCAATGGGGATGTAATAATTCCGCACATCATCCGGGTCGGGGAGGATATGGACAAAAGTGGTCTCGTTGACCGGGTAGATGATGTTGGGGCTCTTCATGTTGCGGAGGTCTTTTTTTAACTCGGAGAGGAAGAGCGGGATCCCGTAGGTGTTGACGGGAAAGACGTGGAGATATTCGAGAAGGTGAGGGCTTGCCTTGACGTACTCCTTGGCATTTGCCGGGAGCATCTTATAGAGGGCGCTCGACTCGATGTCGGAATAAAAATCAATGGTGGTATCAAGTACTTCCGGCTTGAACGGGAGGTTGACCGCCATCGAGGGGGAGCTCATATCAGACCCTCGCAAAACTCATGGGGATGACTTTCATACCATATCCCGGGTGGACTTCGAAACTAACAAGGTTTCCGGTGGTCTTCCGGGCACCCCGGACCTTGACGACTTCCATCACCATGACATACTTGTCGCCTACCAGTGCCTTTTTCATGTTCAGGTGTGCGTCGCAGATGGACCGGATCCGAACAAGCGTGTCCTCTTCAAAGGCATATGTGTGAAGCGTGACGAGGACAGTCTTGCCATGATCGACTAAGGATTTGCAGTTAGTGAAGAATGTGAGAATGGCATCGGTTTCAGCATATTCAGTAAAGAGCGTCAGGGAATCGACAATAACGACCTGGGACTTGCTCTGCTGGATGTGGGTGATGAGGTGGGCAAGGATTCCAGTCATCTCTTCTTTCTTCCATTCGAACCCGACAACATGGAGCGGGAAGACCTTCAGGTAGCCCCAGGCAAAATATTCGGAGATGTCAAGGCTCATGGACTCCATCTGCTTGATGAAACTCTTGCTGGTGCTCTCTGTTGTGAAGAGATCGACCGATAATCCCTGTTTCATGGCACCCCAGATGATCTGCTGGGTAAGAACACTTTTACCGGTATCATTTTCCCCTTCAATCAGGGTTAAGGATTCAAGCGGCAGGCCATCAGCAATTTTTTTGTCCAGCTCACTATTGCCGGTCGAGATAATCTTCCGGTCATCGCCTCCCATCAGATCGGAAATGCTTGCCATCAGGACCACCTTTCTATCTTAAGGATATGTTGTCTGAGCATTAACT
>CAZMCL010000098.1:0-6669 GCA_964564375.1 uncultured Methanoregula sp.
TCGGCGGCCTGAAAAACGACGGCGAAGCGATTGTCCGGGGCATCCAGCAGGCTGCAGGGTCACAGGTGCCGCTCTTTGGAGGGATGGCCGGCGATGATGCCCGTATGGAGGAGACCCTGGTATTTAACGAAAATCAGGTCTCGTGTGACGGGGCCGTTGTTCTGGTATTCGATACGGACAAGGTCGATGTTGCCGGCACCGCATCAAGCGGGTGGGTCGGGATAGGGGCGGAGATGATGATAACCTCATCGGAAGGAAATATTGTCAATACTATCAATGGCAGGCCGGCAACGGAGATATTCAAGGAGTACCTGAATGTGAAGGATGACGAGCTCCAGCAACTCGGGATCAACTTCCCGCTCCAAATCCGTCGTCCTGACGGAACTGTAGTCCTGCGAACATTTCTCTCGGTTGATTTTTCAAAAGGTTCGCTCACCTTTGCCGGCTCGGTCCCGCAGGGGTCACTTGTACGGTTCTCCAGCTCATTCGGGTACCAGACTATCGAGCAGGCGGTCCGGGAACTGGAAGAATACCATGCCGTTAAACCCCATGCATCCCTGCTCCTCCTCTTCTCCTGTATAGCCCGATACCGTGTCGCCGGACCGAGGGCTGCGGATGAGGTATTAACCGCATCCCGGCTCTGGCATGCCCCGCTTGCCGGGTTCTTCACCTACGGGGAGATCGGGCCAAACCGGCTCGGTACCTGTGACTTCTACAACGAGACCCTCTCGCTGGTCCTCATCAGCCTGCGGAAATGATCCGGCATGAAGCAGTTTGACAATCTCAAAAACACGTTGTCACCCCTCTTCGAAACGCTCGGGCCTGAGGAGCGGGCGGCGTATGAGGTACATCTTCGCAGGCTGGCCGGCAGCATCCACCGGCTCGAAGAAGGTAATACTCTGCTCCTCCGCGAACGCGCTTCTATCCATGCATTACTCAAGAAGACATCCGAGGACCTGATCCACCGTTACCAGACAATCTTTGAGAACTCCGGTACCGCGATGGCCATCATCGAGGATAACGGCACGGTCACGCTGGTCAATTCCGTCTTTGAGAAGATGACCGGCTATTCGCGGGCAGATGTTGAACATACCCGGTCCATATTCACGTTTATTACGCCTGAAGAGCGGGAGAGGATCATGACGTATCACAAGGCACGCAGGAACAGCGACCAGACCGTTCCCCGCCATTACGAAACACAGGTGGTCCGAAAAGATGGCATCGTTATCGATGTTGACATCTATGTCCAGCTCTTTCCCGGCACGCTCCAGAGCATCGCGTCGGTGATCGATATCACGGAACGGAAACGTGCAGAAAATGCGCTCCGGCTCGCTCATACCAAGCTCAACCTCCTCTCCAACCTTTCCCGCCACGATATCCTCAACCAGCTGACTATACTGAGCGGTTATCTTGAACTTTCAAAAACACTGGCACCCGAGCCCCGGCTCCTTGAGTATATCCAAAAGGAAGCAGAAGTGACGGATAATATCACGCACCTGGTCATCTTCACCAAGGATTACCAGGAGATCGGTATCAGGTCCCCGGTCTGGCAGGACCTTGAGAAGACGATCGTCCGGGCAACCCGGAGTGTGCATACAGGTGAGGTCCGGCTGGAGGTGGAGGTGGGACGTATCGGGATCTATGCAGATCCCCTCCTGGAACGGGTCTTTTACAACCTGATGGAGAATGCTCTCAAATACGGCAAGAGCCTGACAAGGATCCGGTTCTCCTTTATCGGGCATGAGAAGGGGGGGATCATTGTCTGCGAAGATGACGGGGTCGGGATTCCTGCCGGAGAAAAGGAGAATATTTTTCAGCGGAAATATTTCCAGCATACGGGTCTTGGCATGTATCTCTCCCGCGAGATCCTTGCGATCACAGGTATCACGATAACGGAAACCGGTGAGCCGGGCAAGGGGGCCCGGATTGAGATGACGGTACCGAAGGGGGCGTGGCGGGTTGACGGGAATTAATACGTGCACATTACCAGTTCCCCGCCCCGCATGCAACAGCCCCGAATACTCTTTTTTTACTATCCCTTATCATGGCGGGATCGTGCCGTCTCCACGGAGACCGGGCAACGGGGCCGTGGTATGAGGGTAGTGCGTTTATATACGATGACTATCAATGGGCCTATTTACTGGTAAAGACAGGGAAGAGAAATGGTTTTCTTTCCCGGGATAATGAAAAGGGAAGAGTGCTGCAGAGAGTCAGGCTGCTTCATCCCCCTGGTGATTGGTGCCTGGCTGATAGAGAGAAAAAACAGAGAAGCGGAGATGCAAGGTATGGAACCTGAGGATAAACTCACCCTGAGGAACTGGGTAATTCTGCTGGCAATCTGTCTTATTGGCATACTTGTTATCACGGCATACATATTCCTGCAGGCCGGGCAGGGGGCAGGGACAGCCCCTCCTGCAGCTGCCGTGACACCGGCAACGCAGATCAAGATCGGGCTTTCCCTGTCCGAGGATTATCCGTTCTTCATTGCGCTCCGCCAGGGTGCGGAGGAGAGCGCGGCGCTTCATGGGGCACGGATCATCACTGCCGAAAATCCCCACGAGGACCCGGAGAAGCAGGCAGCCGGGATCCGGCGCCTTGCCGATGAAGGGATCGATGTGCTGCTGCTCAACCCCACAGCCAACAGCCAGCAGCTCATACCGGTTATAGAGGAACTCCACTCCCGAAAGATACCGGTCATCACGATCGACCGCCCGATGGCCGGAGGCCCGGTGACGTGCCACATCTCTTCTGACAATGTAGCCGGCGGCAGGATGGCCGGGGAGTTCCTTGCCGAGACGATGGGTCGAGAGGGGAAGATTGTCGAGATCGAGGGCGTTCCGGATTCATCAGCTGCCATCGAGCGCGGCCGCGGGTTCAACGAGGCCATTGGTAACTACAAGGGTATTGTTGTCGTTGCGAGGAAGCCTGCAAATTTCAACCGGACCATGGCAAAAGCGGTTTTTTTGCAGATCTTGAACGAACAGCCGGAGATTGGCGGCGTCTTTGCCCATAACGATGACATGATCCTCGGGGCAATCGATACGGCAAAAGAGGCGGGCCGGGCAGGCCCCATCATCTTTGTCGGTTTTGACGCTATAGGCCCGGCCGTGGATGCTGTTGAGGCCGGCGATCTTGAAGCAACGATCGCCCAGCAGCCGGCCGACATGGGCCGGCTTGGGGTGGAGACTGCCATGAAGTGCGTAAAGGGTGAGAATGTCCCGCCTGCCATTCCGGTCGGTCTGGCACTGGTGAGCGGATGAGCGGGAGCCGGATGAAAAACAGGGGGAATGCTTTGTGGTGTCACTGACTGTCGGGCAGCGGATAACCGCCGGCCTCCTCCTGATCATCCTGTTTGCGCTGGCATCCTTTGGCATCGGGTTGTGGTACGCGTTCACGCTGCAGGAGGCGATCAGCACAACCTCAAACGGTGTCGACCAGATCTCGGAGGTTCATGATCTTGAGAGGTCCTGGTTTGAGATTGTCGATACGATTGACGAGATCCTGGTCACGCGCCAGTCAAGCCTTCTTGATGAGAAGCTCGACCCGCAGATGGAGGATTTCAAGGGCCGGCTTGCTGCCTTGAAGGACAAACCTGTGGGAACGTCGCCGGCAACCATAGCACAAAACGAGGAGAGAAAAAAGAACCTTCTCCGGCTTGCTGATACCCTGGATTCCGATGTCGGCCTCCTGGGCGTTTATGTCCGGCAGGGGCGATGGGCCAGCGCGAGCGCGCTCCACCATACCGGGATCGCATCGGTCCAGCGCCAGTTCACCGGATCGCTTGACCAGCTCACCGCATCGGTACGCGCGGACGTGGAATCGTCCCGGGCCAGTTCCCGCGAGCTCCAGAACGTGCTTATGCTGTACTGGGTCCTCACGGTCATGGCGCTGATGGCAGCCGGTGCCATCTTCGGCATTGTTACCGGGCGAAGCATCAGCGTCCCGATACGGGACCTGACCTTAAGGGCAAAGCGGCTGGAAACCGGGGATTTTTCACCGCAAACCCCTTCGGCTGCGGGGGACGAGATCGGCGACCTTTCGCGGGCGTTTGCCCACATGACCGCCCTGCTGCGCGACTCCTATGAATCGCTGAATGCCAGCAACCGCGAGCTAGCCGGAAAAAATGATGAACTCCATGCGGCAAACGAGCAGCTGACCGCCACTGAGGAGGAACTGCGGGCAAACTTCGAGGAACTCCAGGCAACCGAATCCGCCCTCCGGGTGGACGAGGAGCGTTTCAGGGCGGTCATGGACAGCATCGATGCGCTGGTATACGTTGCCGACATGGAAACGTGCGATCTGCTCTTTGTCAATAAATACGGCCGGGACATCTGGGGGGATATCACCGGAAGGACCTGCTGGCAGACCCTCCAGACCGGCCAGTCCGGCCCCTGCCCGTTCTGCACCAACGACCGTCTCCTGGATGCGGACAGGAAACCTGCCGGTGTACTGGTATGGGAGTTCCAGAATACTGTCACGCAACAGTGGTTTGAATGCCGTGACAGCGCGATACAATGGCCTGACGGCAGGATCGTCCGCCTCGAGATTGCAACCGATATCACCGAACGCAAAGAATCCGGGCGGGGGTTGCAGCAGGCAAACGACGCGCTGACACGGGAGCTTGAGAAACGCCGTCTTATCCAGAGGGAATTTGCCGAGGAGCGAAGGTTGTTCTCCGTAGGTCCGACCGTCATATTCAAACGGAGGTTCGAACGCAGCTGGCCGGTTGAATATGTCTCACCTAATGTGGAGAGCCAGTTCGGGTATACCCAGCATGATTTCACGAGCGGCAGTCTGCCATTTATTTCGATCATTTATCCCGATGACCGGGAAAAGGTTGTCCGTGAGATGGAAGAGCATGGCAGGCACGGCGATATCACTTTCGGACAGGAATACCGGATCCACAGGATGGATGGGCAGTGGCGGTGGGTATATGATTTTGTCACGGTAGTTCGTGATAAAAGCGGCACTGTAACCCATTTCAACGGGTACCTGATCGATATAACGGAGCGAAAAGAGGCAGAAGACGGTCTCCGCAGGAAGCATGACGAGCTCAACCTTGCCTACGAGCAGCTGACAGCAAACGAGGAGGAACTCAGGGCAAACTTCGAGGAACTCCGTCAGACGGAGTCAGCCCTTCGCAAGAGCGAGCAGAAGTTCCGGGGGATCATCGACCAGTCGTTCCAGTTCATCGGCCTGATGACAACGGAGGGCATCCTCATCGAGGCTAACAGGTCATCACTGAAATTTTCAGGTATCGATGAGAAGGATGTGCTGGGGAAGTATTTCTGGGAAACCCCCTGGTGGACGCACTCGGCGGATCTCCAGGAGCGGTTGAAGGATGCAGTAAAAAAGGCCGCTGCCGGTGAGACGGTCCGGTTCGAGGCAACCCACCTGTCGGCCGGCGGGCACCTCGCGTATATTGATTTCTCGTTGAAACCGGTTCTGGACGCTGACGGGGCAGTTGTGTACCTTATCCCGGAAGGCCGGGATATCACCGAGCGTAAAAACGCGGAAGAAGCTGTCCAGGCTGCGGTAAAAATGAACCAGCTGATCGATACGATGTCAACTGCTGAATGCATGAATTTCATGCTTGATGAAGCGGAACGGCTCACCGGCAGCAGGATCGGGTTCTTCCATCTCATCAATCCGGACGAGCAGTCGATCCAGCTGGTTGCATGGTCCACGGAAACAAAGAAGCACTGCTTTATTCCCAGGGAAACCGAGCGGCACTATCCGGTGGACAAGGCCGGTGTCTGGGTAGACTGCATGCGTGAGCGCAAGCCCGTGATTCACAATGATTACCAAAGCCTGCCCCATAAAAAGGGCCTGCCTGAAGGCCATGTCCCGGTCATTCGCGAGCTGGTTGTTCCGATTCTTGAAAGTGACAGGATTATTGCAATTATCGGTGTTGGAAACAAAGCCGTGGACTACGATGAGAAGGATATCAATGTCCTGTCCCTGCTTGCGAAGAACACCTGGACGCTTATCCGGCGAAAGCAGGCGGAAGAGGCACTCCATGCAAGTGAAGGCCACCTGCGCACGCTGGTGCAGACGCTTCCTGACCTCATCTGGCTGAAAGATCCAAATGGTGTTTACCTCGCCTGCAACCCGATGTTCGAGCGGTTCTTTGGCGCAAAAGAGGCCGATATTATCGGGAAGACCGACTTTGACTTTGTTGACAAAGACCTCGCCGATTTCTTCCGTGAGCGCGACCGGATTGCAATGGAAGCCGGTGGCCCGGTGAGTAATGAAGAATGGATCACGTTTGCCGACGATGGTCACCAGGCCCTGCTGGAAACCATCAAGATGCCGATGCATGATGACCAGGGAAAACTTATCGGTGTCCTTGGCATCGGGCGCGATATCACGGCGCGCAAGAAAGCCGCAGATGAGATCGAAAACGCCCGGCGCCGTCTTGACAGCACGCTCAAATTCACCGAGACCGTGATCTCTGCCATTCCAACCCCGTTCTTTTACAAGGACCGGGAGGGCCGGTATATCGGTGTCAATGACGCATTTGCGGAACTGATGGGTTTCACACCGGAGTACTACAAAGGCAAGACGGTCATGGATCTCTGGCCGGGCGAGTATGCGGAAGTGTACCACGAGAAGGACCTTGACCTGATGAGAAAAGAAGAGAAACAGATCTATGAGTTCAAAGTCGTG
>CAZMCL010000099.1:0-6602 GCA_964564375.1 uncultured Methanoregula sp.
GGCATGGACCGGTCCGCAGAGATTGACGAATGGATCGCGTTAATCCAGGAAGAAGAACCCAAAAAGAAACCAAAGAAACGACCTGCCGAACAGGTACGTGAACCTGAAGAGCCAGAAGAAGAGCCGGCCGTTTTCCCGCCAAGAAGATCCGTGCAGAAACCAGAACTCCGCCCGGCCCGGAAACCCACCAAGGATCTTGAGAAGCAACCCCCGGTGAAGCGACTCCTCTCCATGTATAACGTGCCGGAAGCGAAACCTGCACCGGAACCGGATGTCGTTGTCCAACCGCCGGTACGGAAAGCGCAGGTCCGGCAGGTAACAGAACCCCCGCGTAGACCTGTTGTCACACCAGTCTATGACCGCGAGATCCCCCCTGCCGAAGAGGCGGATCTCCAGCCGGTACCAAAACCCGAAGTGCAGTCGGCCATGAAAGTGGCAATGAAGGGTGCCATGAGGCCGCTCCAGCAGCAGCACACCAGGCCGGTCAGGCGCACTGTTGCGGCGGAACCGGAGCAGGAACGCCCCGCTCCCCCGCGTCGGCCTGTTGTGCAGGAACCCCGGAAGGAAACGCACGTTCACGAGGTGGAGGTAGCGGCAACAACCCCCCAGTTCTGTCACAACTGTGGCAAGAAACTCCCTCATGCAGCGAACTTCTGCCCCGGCTGCGGCACCAAGCTCAGCCAGTCCCGCACCCTTCCGCAGAACCGGAATTCCGCAACGGTTCCCGATAAGCGGATGACCCGTACTGACCCCCCGGCCTATGATCCGCGCAAATTGCATGATGACGATTATAATGAGGATGAAGAGGGTGAAACGCCGGTTGTGGCAAAACCCCCCATCAAGAAAGCTCCCAAAGGCAGCGAGATGACCATCCTCCATAAATTCCTGCGCCGATAATTACTCCCCCTCCTTTTTCTCCGGATTTCCCGCCTTTAAAAATAAATTGGGTTTATCTGGTTATTCTCCTGAAAATTTCCGTCGGAGTCTGGTGCTGTATGCCCTGCGGAAATCCTCCCGGAAAAATTACTCACAATAATAAAAACACAGGTAGTAATTGCGTTTTTAGAAATGGTTATATGACCTTCAATCTCATGTACTATATCTAAGTCCCACGAGGAAATCCATGAAGAGAAATATCCAGATAGAAGCATTAGACCAGATCCCTTTGGAAAAACAGCGCATTGAACTTGCTGAGCGCAAATGTCTCGGTCACCCGGACAGTCTCGCGGACGGGATTGCTGAATCCATCAGCCAGGCACTCTGCAAAACATACCTTGATGAATTCGGGGTTGTCCTGCACCACAACACCGACCAGGGCGAAGTTGTTGCCGGGGAATCAGCACCAAAGTTTGGCGGCGGAAAGATGATCCGCCCGATCTATATCCTTCTGGATGGCAGGGCGACCAAGCAGTTCAAAGGTGTCACTATCCCCGCCGATGCCGTGGCCGTTGAGGCAGCCCACAAATATATCCATAAAATCATCCCGGATCTCAACCTGAACCGCGACCTGATGGTCGACTGCCGGCTCGGGACCGGCTCAACCGACCTGCGGGATGTCTTCAAACCCAGCCAGGGCAGGATACCCCGGGCAAACGATACGTCCTTTGGTGTCGGTCATGCTCCCTTCTCGGAAGTGGAGACAATCATCAGGACCAGCTCGGATTACATTGATACGAAACTCCGCAAGAAATATCCTGCAATCGGTCAGGACATCAAGATCATGGGGCTTCGGGACGGGAACACCATCACCCTCACCGTCGCCTGTGCAATCGTTGACCGGTACTGCAAGGATATCCGGGAGTACTCGGAATACATGAGCCTGCTCAAGGAAGAGATCACCGCGATTGCAAAGAAGAGCACGAAACGCAAGGTTGTTGTCCACGTCAACACCGCGGATGATATCAAAAAGAAGAGTGTCTTCCTCACGGTTACTGGTACTTCCGCTGAGATGGGTGACGACGGCTCGGTCGGCCGGGGCAACCGCTGCAACGGGCTCATCACCCCCAGCCGCCCGATGTCGATGGAGGCAACAAGC
This sequence comes from uncultured Methanoregula sp., assembly GCA_964564375.1. Lineage (GTDB taxonomy): Archaea > Halobacteriota > Methanomicrobia > Methanomicrobiales > Methanospirillaceae > Methanoregula. The sequence goes on from CAZMCL010000099.1 coordinate 2,036, forward strand.
GGAAAGAACCCGATCAACCACATCGGGAAGATCTACAACCTCCTCTCCACCCAGATGGCGACGGAGTGTATAAAGAAGGTTGATGGCATTGAGGAGATGTACGTCCGGCTGCTCTCCCAGATCGGAAAACCAATCGACCAGCCGCTCGTCGCAAGTGTCCAGGTCCTGCCCCGGTGCGGCGTGAAACTCAAGGATATCAATGCCGACATCAGTGAGATCATGGACGACCAGCTGGCCAATGTCACTTCCATCACCGAAAAAGTCATCGAAGGCAAGCTCAAGACCTTCTAACTACAACAATGGCGAAAACAACAAAATCCAAAAAAAATACTCGTAACCCCACCCCTTTTTCCGATATAGTACGGCTGGCGATCCCAAACAAGGGAAGGATCGCGGCTCCCATCATGGACCTTGTTGAGAAGAGCGGGCTCCACCTTGCAGAGAGCAGTGGCGAACGACGCCTGATCTCCCGGACGCTGGACCCCCACGTCGAAATTCTCTTTGCACGCCCCGTGGATATCCCGGAGTATGTGGCGACCGGTGCAGCCGATCTTGGGATCACCGGCCATGACATGGTCATAGAACGGGAATCGGATGTTGAGGAACTGCTCGAACTCCCGTTCGGCCGGGCAAAGCTTGTGCTTGCAGTCCGCGAGGATTCTCCCATAACTTCTGTAAAACAGCTTGCCGGTCTAAAGGTTGCAACCGAGTTTCCCGTCATCACCAAAACCTACTTTGCAAAGCACAAGGTGAAGGTGAACGTGGTGCTGGTAGGGGGGGCCTGCGAGGCAACGCCCCATCTGGGTATCGCTGACGCAATTGTTGACCTCTCCAGTTCGGGAACAACGCTCAAGACCAACCGGCTCCGGGTGATTGACGAGGTGCTCACCACCTCGACCTACCTGATCGCAAACCACGAGGCTTTGAAGACCAAGCGGGAGAAGATCGACGAGATCCATCTTGCGCTGGAAAGCGTTATCCGTGCCCGGGGGCAGTGCTACCTGATGATGAATGTCAAACGAACATCCCTTGATACGGTCCGGCGTGTGCTGCCCGGCCTTTCCGGCCCGACGGTGATGGACGTTGCATCATCCGAAGGACTGGTCGCGGTCCATGCAGTAGTGAACGAGGAACGGGTTTACACCCTCATCAACCAGCTCAGGCGAGCCGGGGCAAAGGATATCCTTGTTATGGCAATCCAACGGATGATTCGCTGATACAAAATGAAGATCTTTCCCGCTGTCGATATTCTCGGAGGCCGGTGCGTCCAGCTGGTGCAGGGGAAACGTGAGAGTGCTACCGCGTACGGGGACCCGCTCACCTGTGCCACCCGCTGGCTTAATGAGGGTGCGGGAGCTCTCCATGTGGTGAATCTCGATGGGGCGTTTGGAACTTCCTCGAAGAATGCGGAGCTTATTACCGATTTGATCCGGAAGACCGGTGTTGAGATCGAACTCGGCGGCGGCATACGGTCCGTGGACGATGCCCGCCGCTGGCTGGAGACCGGTGTTGACCGGGTCATCATCTCCACGCTCGCTACGCAGGACCCTGAATGTATCCGGACTCTCTCCCGGGAATTCGGGCCCGGGCGGGTGATGCCCGGCGTGGATGCCAAAGGCGGCCAGATCGCCGTGCATGGATGGCAGGAGACTTGCGGCGATTACCTTGACTGGGCTAAACGGTTCGAGGACCTCGGGGCGGGTTCGCTCCTGTACACCAACGTGGATGTCGAGGGGCTGCAGCAGGGTGTACAGTTCGGGCCTGTGAAACGGCTGATCGATCACGTGGGAATTCCCGTGGTCGTTGCCGGGGGCGTGTCAGCCCGGTCGGATGTGGCCGGTCTCCGCAATGCCGGCGCATTCGGGGCAGTCCTTGGCTCGGCCCTGTACAGCGGGAAGATCAGTTTACAAGAAGCACTGGAGGAATGTTGATGAGAGTTGTAGAAGTCAAACGGGCAACAAAGGAAACGAAGATTGTGATCCGGATCAACCCGGATGGCAAGGGTGTTGTATCGGTCGAAAGCGGGGTGCCGTTCTTCGATCACATGCTCACGGCAATGGCAAAACACGGAGGGTTTGATTTTACCTGCACGGCAAAAGGGGATCTCCATGTTGACTGCCACCACACCATCGAGGATATCGGTATCGTGCTGGGTGATTCCATCAAACAGGTTATAGGCGAGGGGCAGGGGATCCGCAGGTTTGCCCACGCGGTCATCCCGATGGATGAATCCATTGCGCAGGTTGCACTGGACTGCGGCGGCCGGGGATACCTGGTCTATACCGGCACGTTTGGCAGCAAATCCGTTGGCACCATCCCCACCGATATCTTCGAACACTTCTTCCACTCGCTCTGCATCCGGGCCGGGATAACGGCCCATATCACTTTCACCGGCAGGAATGATCACCACCAATGCGAGGCGGTGTTCAAGGCGTTCGGGATCGCCCTTGGCCAGGCACTCGCGATTACGGGTGACAAAAAAATGGTCCGGAGCACGAAGGGGAAATTTTAAATTTTTTTAGATAACTTTCTGCAAGGTCAAAAGTTTTTTAACGTATTTTTTAAAATCTCCGGTAAATTCCGGACAGAAGAGTAATTTTTAAGAGAAAAGAGTTGATTAATTTGACTTTGCAGCCAGATCAACGTCTTCTTTCTTGATGGTCTTGCGGCCTGCGTGCTCGGCAAGCTTGTTCGCTTCCTTGGTGAGCTGGGCGATGTACTTCTCAGCCTTTGCAACAAGTGCCTCTGCTGCATCGCTTCCCACTCTTTCGGCTCCGTTTTTCTTCGCAATCCTCACAACTGCGGCAATTGGTAAATCTGCCATGTTTTAAACCTCAAAAATAAATCCTATTGGTATACATAAATACTTTTTGGGAAAACCCTTCAAATTGCCCTGCAATGTGAGTTTGGAAGGTTTCCCGTTTAGCAAGTGAAAATCGGAGTCCAGAATTTCGCAGAATATTTTTTAATCGGATTAAATCGTTTTTTTAGGAAAATAATGCGTTTTTAAGGCTTTTATTTTATTCCAACAAAGATGCTGCGAGCAATAGAGCATTCGTGTAATCTGGTGAGGCGCGCGAAGTATCCACGAAAATTCTGCTGATATTTACCACAGGTGCGCCATGCCCGTGCCCGGCTCCTAAAAAGACGAGTGTTCTGAAGATAAGATTACCGGAGATGCCGTCCGGTGCGATGATGAGCCCGCAGGTTTCAACAGCATCCTCGATAAGGATCTCGCAGTGGGTGGCACCTGCGAGTTGTGCAACCTTCTCTGCATCGGCTATGCTGGTATCCACCTGCTGGTGCCGGCCGATATCCCCGAGCCTGCCCCCGGATAATACGCCGACTTTTTCTGAAAGGCCGAACTTCTTTGCAATTACCCGGCCTTTCCTTATCAGTTCGGTCTTGTCATTGACCGTCCACCCTTCATCCACACCAACCGGGGCAAGGAGAAATTTTCTGCCCCGGGCGGTCTCCAGGAGGGCGATGCGTTCAAGATGGTCCACGCCCATTGCGATCTTCAATGCCTTCAGCGTGGAATTGGAGGGAAGCGTCCCCCTCACGGCGGCATCGATTGTTCCTGCAGCAAGGTCATCGACCAGCGCCTGCTCCGGCAGCGGGTGCTCAAAAATCCGGACATTTTCCGGTAGAGGGATCTCTGCAAATGTACCGGGACGGCAGTAGCAGGTAACTTCGCACGATCCGGAAAAGTCAGGAATGCCCGCTACAACCTTCCCTGCATCATCAGCAACACCGATCCCGATGCGCCTTACCGCACCAGGCATGGGATGTCCTCATCGCAGAGATGCATGATCCCGTTGTTGATGAAATCGAAGACCTGTGTCTCCTGCCCGTCATACCGGATCCGCAGCTCTTTTGTTGTGTCAACGACCCCGATCTCCTCAGCTTTCATGCCGACTTCGGCAAACAGCCGGACCAGTTCCGGCACGTTCTCCTTTTTGGCCGTCAGCACAAAACCCATGCCGGGGTACATCTTCACCCACTGCTCAAAGGTCATGTTGTTGGCGGCAAGGTCCGGCTTTGGGATCTTCCCGAGGTCGATCTCCGCACCCTTTCCGCTCACCTCGAGGAGCATCCCGAGCGTACCGATGAATCCCGGGTTGCTGATATCCTTGCCCGCCGTGACAAGGTGCTGCCTGCCGATCTGCTTCATAAGGCCGATCTGCGCCCGGACCTCGGCAGCGGACTTCATGGTCACCGAATCCCAGTTGAGCATGCAGGATGGGTGGACGCGCCCGGAAAGATCGACGGCCATGATGATGCTGTCGCCCGCCTCAGCCGTGTGACTGAAGATGAGGGAGTCGATACGGGCACAACCGAGGATGGAGACATCGATTACACTGTAGGGAGCATCAGGGTGCAGGTGCCCGCCTACGATCGGGACCCCGAACTGCTCGGAGGCATCGTGCATACCCTTGACCACCTGGTCCCGGATTGCTGTGTTGGCGATCGAGAAGATGTCGACCATCGCCACGGGATGCCCACCCATTGCCGCGATATCGTGGATATTGACCAGTACCGAGCAGTACCCCGCCCAGTACGGGTC
>CAZMCL010000100.1:0-6551 GCA_964564375.1 uncultured Methanoregula sp.
GCCGGTATCAAAGGGCATCGAGATTATGGAGAACTTAATCGGGCACACGAGCGGCTTTGCCATCCCCCGATTTGTGGTCGATGCACCGGGCGGCGGGGGCAAGATCCCGATCCTCCCCAACTATCTCCTGACCTGGTCGGTGCACAAGGTCGTGCTCCGTAATTATGAGGGCATGATCTGCACGTACCAGGAGCCGGAAAATTATGACCATATCACCTGCGATGGCGATTGTGGCGCCTGCAAGCTCCAGCTGAACATTAACCGTGCCGATGAATCAAAAGTTGTCGGGGTTGCAAAACTCCTTGCCGATTACGATGAGACAACAACCCTGATCCCAGAGAATAATGTCCGGGTCGACCGGAGAACTGACGATGCAGAGTGACGTTATCCTGCACCACCGGAACAGCCTGATCCAGCACGGCCACAACAACAACCGGGTCTATGTCATGAAAATCGATGCAGACGACTGCCATGACATCATCCGGTTTGCCGACGAACTTGCAGCAAAAGAGGGGTACACCAAGATCTTTGCCAAAGTGCGGGAGTCATGGCAGGAGATGTTTTCCCGTGCCGGCTATATTACGGAGGCGACCGTCCCGTTCTTCTTCCATGGCACCGAGACGGGGCTCTTCATGGCAAAATATTTCGATCCCACCCGAACAGTTGCCCGCGACGCAACGGTGCTTGCCGATGTGCTCAGTACAGCGTTCGGGTATGCGGGAGAGCGATCGTCCCACGAGGTGCCGGAGGGGTTTTCCTTAATGCACGCTCACCCGGGCGATGCTGAAGAGATCGCGGCATTGTACCGCCAGGTCTTCGAATCTTACCCGTTCCCGATCTTCGACCCGGAGTATATCCGTAAAACCATGCAGAGTCATATCCGGTATTATGTCATCAAAAAATCCCACGTGCTGGCTGCCGTGGCATCCTGCGAGATTGACGGGGAGAACCAGAATGTCGAGGTGACCGACTTTGCGACCAACCCGCTTTTTAGGGGCCGGGGCTTTGCCGGTATCCTTCTCAGTGCCATGGAGACGGACATGAAAAATGATGGGGTTTTGCTCTCCTACACCATCGCCCGTGCCATTTTCAAGCCTATCAATGCCGTGTTTGTCGGGGCGGGGTACCAGTTCGGGGGAATGCTCCCGAACAATACCAATATCTGCGGTTCGATGGAGAGCATGAACGTCTGGTACCGGAAATTATAAGCCCGGCTACCGGCAATTTTAAGTTAACCTGACTTTTCCGGAGAATACCTATGGAACCAAATTATTTTTATGCCCTCATCACGATTGGAATCGGCCTTATTGCAGCAGGTTTTGCCCATTTCATCGTGAAATGGCTGCAGTCAAAAGCCGATGATACCGATACGCTGCTTGACGATATTATCATCCTTGCCATCGGAAAGCCGATTATCGTCGCGATCCTTGCCGTATCGTTCTATATCGCCCTGACAGTCTTCATCATCGCGCCGGAAGCCATGAACTGGACCTTCGGTGATATCACCATCACCGGTTTCCAGTTCGTCAACTCTTTCTTCATCATCATTGGTGCATGGATAGCCTCATCGTTCATGTACAATGTCATCACCACGTACGGCAAGTGGCTGGCATCAAAGACCGACACCGATATGGACGACCAGCTCCTCCCGATGCTGGAGGTCTTCGCCAAGTACCTCATCTGGTTTATCGCCTTCCTGCTCATCCTCTCTGAATTCAATATCGATATCACGCCCATGCTGGCCGGGGCCGGCATCGGCGCCATAGCCCTTGCCCTTGCCGCACAAGAGGTTCTCGGCAACTTCCTTGGCGGCGCTATCATAACCCTGGACAAACCCTTCAAGGTGGGCGACCGGATCAAGTATGATACCTATTTTGGCGACGTCATCAGTATCGGGCCGCGGAGTACCCGGATCAAAACGCTGGATTACCAGATCGTCACCATCCCCAACTCCAAGCTCACTTCGAATGTCACTATCAACTACGCCCAGCCGGATGTCAAGATGAAAGTGAGGATCCCCTTTGCGGTCGCGTACGGCAGCGACATCAAGAAGGTCAAGCGGATCCTTCTCGAACTGGCCCACGAAGCTATCGAGAAGACCCAGTGGGTAATAACCGACCCGGCGCCATCGGTCTATTTCTTAGAGTTCGGCGAGTCCAGCTTAAACGGCCAGCTCATTATGTACACCAACAACTACGACTTCCTCTGGGACGTGCAGGACTACATGAACATAAGGATTGACGAGCGGTTCAAGGAAGAGGGAATCGAGATCCCGTTCAAGCAGGTCGATATCTGGATGCGGAGCCAGGGCGCCAGCTGATACCGGGTGAAGATACGGCAGGTATCGCGGCCAGGTTCTTTCTTTTTTTATCTGCTCTGTAGAAATCATTGTAAAAAACTCTAACGCTCTTGGGGGCTTGCGCTTCGCGCTCTGCCCCCGCACGCTCGTGGCATCCCCCGCTTTGCGATGACGACGTATTACCTGTAACCGACCTCGTCCCATCGCGAGTGCGCCCCGTACCCCCTGGGGACAAAGTGGCGCAAGAGGGGGATATCAGGAAAATTGAAACAGGATTTCTACAAAGCGGTTTTATCAGGAAGAAATTACTTCGCAATCAAGATGGCGGTTTTTTATACCTGTAATCGTCACCCAATTCTCTTATTCTCACAGTTCAACTATGAATACTCCCTCCCCAATCCAGGACCTGCCGCTCGCCCGGTACTTCGGGTCGTGGGAGAAGCCCGGTTGCGGTGATTACAGGATCGTTCGTTGTGATTCGCCGTACCCGTGCCGGGCAAGTATCCCCAGCGCCCCGATCTTCACCCGGTCCTGGACCAGGAACATGAGAAGTACATACCCCCAGATGATCGCTGCCCAGTACCAGCCAATGGGGGCCATGAAGATCCCGTACACCGCGATAACTGTCGCAAGCAACTGGGTGCCGATTACGGCTGCAAGGAGGATGGGCGCCGGGCGTATCGACCAGAACGGCCCGCGGGTCCGGGCAACAAATACGGTCAGGTGCCCGCCTACGGAAAGGTTGAGGTAAACGATTGTCTGGACCATGTCCTGGCTTAAGCCGAAGAAATCTTCACTCAGGTAGAAGATGCCAAAGGACCGGAATACCGCAAAGAGACCGATCACGATAGCAATACTCATGACAAACGGCAGGTTCCACAATTCGGGTTTTTCGGAATAGTGTACTTTATCATAGGCGATGGAAAGGATGGCCCCATCATTGAGGATCGCGAGGAGGACGATCATGATGGCGGTGACCGGATAAAAATTAAAGAGGATAATGACCAGGGTCAGGAAGATCAGGAGTGCAAACGTCTCAGCAATCCGGTAGATCGTATAATTGAGCATCCGCTGGAAGATCTTCCGGCTTTCCCTTACCGCATCGATGATCACCGAAAGGCCCGGGGTCAGAAGGACTATATCTGCCGCAGCCCGGGCAGCATCTGTTGCACCCGCAACAGCGATTCCCGCATCCGCTTTTTTCAGCGCCGGGGCATCGTTGACCCCATCGCCGGTCATGCCCACGATATGGCCACGCTGCTGCAGTACATCCACGATGTGGTATTTGTGTTCGGGGAAAACCTGTGCAAAGCAGTCGGCCTGCTCGATGGCATCATCCATCTGCCTGCTCTCATGGTATTTCGTTGTTTCAAAAATGCCGGCATCGACAATGCGGTTACCGAGGCCCAGCTGGCCGCCGACCTCCCGGGCAATGGCCATCTGGTCTCCGGTGACCATCTTGACACTGATTCCCAGTTTTTCGGCCCGTTCCACCGTCTCTTTCGAGTCCTCCCGCAGGGGATCGAAGAGGGGGATGACCCCCAGGAATTTCCACGGCGTTCCTTCACCACCGGATCGGGCAACACCGAGCGAGCGATACCCTTTCATAGCAAATGCATTGACCGCCCCGTTAACCATTTCTGCGATCTGTTCAGCTTCCGGATCGAGCGCAAGGATCACCTGCGGTGCGCCTTTGGTGACCCTGAAGACCGAACCGTCAGCTGCCTCCACCATCGCCTCAGTACGTTTATGCACGGGATCGAACGGGAGGAAATGGATAGGGGTAAACGCCGAGATCTGCTGTGAATCTTTCACTTTTTCAAGGACAGCAAGATCAATCGTGTCCTGATCCTCGGCACGGGAGGCGAGACCCCCGCTGAGGATGACATCCTGGGCCTGTATGCCCGGGAGGGTAAAGGGGGCTCCCATCGTCAGCCGGTTCTGGGTGAGCGTGCCGGTCTTATCCGAGCAGAGGACATCGATACCGGCGAGCTCCTCGATTGCGGAGAGCCGGGTCACTATCGCCTGTTTTTTTGCCAGCACGCCGGCGCCAAGGGCCATGGTCACCGATAGGACTGCCGGCATTGCAACGGGCACAGCAGCAATGGTCAGCACCAGCGCAAACTGCAGCACCACTAAGAGCGGGTCGCCACGGTAGATGGCAACAACAAGGATCAATGCGGCAAGAAAAAGCGCAACAACTATCAGGAAGTCTGCGATCCTGATGACCGCCTTCTGCAGGTGGCTCTGGTTGTCTGCAGTCTTCACCAGTTCGGCAGTCCGGCCATAGTACGAGCCGGCCCCGGTTGCAAAGACCAGTGCATCGGTCTCGCCCTGCCGGATGACCGATCCGGAATACACCGTGTCATTCGTTTTTCGCTCAACCGTCAGGGATTCCCCGGTGAGTGCGGACTGGTCAACCTCTACCGGATCGCCTTCGAGCAAACGTGCATCGGCCGGCACGATATTGCCGATCCGCACCCGGATTATGTCGCCAGGCACCAGCTCGCGGGCAGGGATTGTTGTCCAGGCATTGTCCCGTTTAACGCGGGCCCGGACGGCCAGTTTCTCTTTTAACGAGGCAATGACATTACCGGCCTGGTACTCTTCCCGGAAACCGACAATCGCGTTCATGAAGAGAAGGGCAAGAATCACCAGCAGGTCCTCCCAGTGCTGGAGGACGCCGGATAAGATCGCTGCAATCTCGATCATCCAGGGTATCGGGCCCCAGAAGTAGGAAAGGAACTTGAGGAGGGGGCTGGTTTTTTTCCCGGTTATCTCGTTATACCCGTATTCTCCGAGGCGGCGATGCACCTCGGACGCGCTGAGCCCGGACGGGCCGGTTCCCAGGTGCATCAGGAGCTCCTCCAGTGTCAGGGAAGTTATATCCGGTTTTCCGGTGTCCGAACGAGGACTTTTGGGTTTTTTATCATGGGAGTTGTCCATGCATACCAGCGCCATTTCCTGCCGGCTACCGGGACAATTTTTTTAAAAAAACTGCCGTAACCAGCGGGCAATTGCCAAGATTGTGTAGACTATTTCCCAACGCGTACTTATGCCTTTCCCGGGTTCGCAGGTTTTTAGAGTTTTTTTGCTCTGTTGAAAACCTCAATCGTTACGATGGGAGCAAAATGCCACCATACCCCCAAAGAGGATGACTGCTGCCGCCCCGTAGGGCGCCCCACGGCGGCTTCAATTATGAGCTCACTGAAATTATTGATCCGGGTTTTCGTTTTACAAAACAGGTAATACGTCGTTATCCTCATTGGGGGTGCCACAGCGGCGGGGCTTTAGCCCAAAAAAGCGTCAACATTTCCTTAAATCATTTCTACAGAGCAGTTTTTTTTAAAAACGCGGGTATGGACAGTAATGGTAAAAAATAGGGATTATTTTATGAGCAGCCGCTGCCCGTTCTGCATCGGGTGGACATCGTTGTTGACGGTGTAACCGAGATCGCCTGCAAACTCAGCGTAACCGGCTGTCATCTTCAGGTCGGCATGGGCAGGGATGATGTGCTGTGGCTGAAGCATCTGGAGGAACTCGTAGTGGTCCTCCCGGTACGCGTGACCGCTCACGTGCAGGTTCTCGAAAATACGACCACCTGCTTTCCTGATGTACTGCTCGATCCGGTACCGCTGCCCGACATTCATCGGGTTTGGGATGATGTTGGCTGAGAAAATCACCTTGTCGCCTTTCCCGATGGAAAGCGGCGTGTCACCGAGCGCCATACGGGTGAGGATGGACCCGGGTTCTCCCTGGTGGCCGGTCACGATGGGCAGGAACTTGTCCTTTCCTTCCTTGATCATCCGGCGCATCACGCGGTCAACGGTCTTCCGGTTCCCAAAGACGCTTGCCGTCGAGGGGAACGAGACGAATTTCATCTGTTCGGCAGTGACGGAATATTTCTCCATTGAGCGGCCCAAAAAGACCGGTTTCCTGCCGATCTCGTGGGCACATTCCGCAATCGTCTTGACCCGCGCGATGTGGGACGAGAAGGTCGAGACCACAAGGCCGCTCTTGTCGTCCTCGAAACTGGTGATGACATCCCGTACAAGATCGCGGGCTATCCGTTCGCTGGGGCACCGGCCCGGGCGGTGAATGTACGTGCTCTCCACGATAAGAGCAAGAACCCCTTCCTTGCCGATCTGGCGGAAGCGGGCAAAGTCCGGCGGTTCGCCAATGACCGGCGACCGGTCGAACTTGAAGTCGCAGGCATAGACAATTGCACCGCGGGGGGTGTGCAGCACCGGTG
>CAZMCL010000101.1:0-6537 GCA_964564375.1 uncultured Methanoregula sp.
ATAAAAAGCGACATCTGGGTGCCGCTCGATATCCCCACCTCGCCAGCCGCCGACCGCGAGACCACGGAACGGGAACTCGGCATAACCATGGAGCGCCTCAGGGAGGCAAAAGAGGTCTTTGGGCCGGACGCCCCGCTGGCCGGGCCGGTGCAGGGCGGCATCTTCGAGGACCTCCGGGAACGGGCAGGACGCAAAGTTTCCGATCTCGGGTTCTCGTTCTGCCCGGTCGGCGCCGTTGTGCCCCTGATGGAATCCTACCGGTACCGCGACCTCGTCAGCGTGGTCATGGCGGCAAAACGCACCATCTCCCCCTCGGCCTGCGTCCACCTCTTCGGTGCCGGCCACCCGTCCATGTTCGCGCTCGCAACCGCGATGGGCTGCGACCTCTTTGATTCCGCTGCGTACGCGCTCTATGCCAAAGACGGCCGGTACATGACCACGCACGGGAGCTACCGTATCGGGGAACTCATCGACCTTCCCTGTTCCTGTGCCGTCTGCCGGAGCCATACCGCTGAAGAGCTCCGCGATGCAAAAGACCGGGAGCGCCTTCTCGCCCTCCACAACCTGCATGTAACCCTCGCGGAGATTGCACGCATCCGGCAGGCCATCTTCGATGGTACGCTCTGGGAGCTTGTGGACGAACGCTGCCGGGCACACCCCCAGCTCCTTGCAGGCTACCGGGCGCTGCTCGGTCATGGGCCGGAACTCGCAAAGACGGACCGGGTCTCAAAACGCCGTTTCTTTTACCGGGGTGACGAGAGCTGTTTGCGCACGGAAGTTATCCGCTACCAGCAGCACCTCCCGCAGATCTCCCTTGGCAAGACCGTCCTGGTTGCATTCGATGGCGGCGAACGGGACGAGTTTGAGACAACGCTCTTCTTCAAACCACCATTCGGCCCGTACCCGAAGGAACTCAAAGAGACCTTCCCCATCGGCCCCTGCGAGATCCCCGAATGGGACGAGACAATGGTGAGGAAAGGGTGCGAGGGCATCCGCATCCTCCGCGAGCAGCACCCGGAGAGCCGGTTTACCATCTCCTGCCCTGCCCGGTGGAGTGCGATCATCCGCGAGACCCTTGGCGATATCGAGGTGAGGCATGACACGGTTTAACATAAAAAAAAGAGACGGTCTTGCACGGACCGGCACTTTTGAGCCGGACGGGAAACCCGCATTCAAAGTTCCCGCGGCAACAGACACCGAAGCACTCTTTCCGGACCTTGCCGGCCAGTTCAATACAAACATCCCGCTCTGTGCCCCGGAAAAACTGGTAGCCCAGTACCCCCCGGCAAACGGGGAGCAGCCGGTCAGTATCCACCCACAGCGGGAGAATGCTGCCTCAAGCGGGGACTGCGTGATGGTTTCCGGGTGGCACACCGCATTTGCCAATCCCCGGAACTACGTGGACTGGCTGGTGAAGCTCAAGGAAAAGACACCGGTCGACACGGTCTGGTATGCTCCGGCAGCGGCCCTTCCCGGAAGCATCGCCATTCTCTGCTACACCGGTTTCGAGCTCTTCGATTACAAGGCTGTTGATCTCAAATCCGCGCAGGGGATTTTCTGCACGGCCACGGGCGAGTTCCCTTATGACGCCCTTGAGAGCGGGATCTGCACCTGCCCGGGCTGCACGGCAAAAGACCTCAAAGAGCACAACCGCCATGCCCTCCGGCAGGAGATTGCGCTCGTTTCCCGGTACATCGAGCTGGGGCAGCTGCGGGAGCTCGTGGAGTCCCGGTGCCGGATGGATGCAAATCAGGTGGCCATCCTGCGGCACCTCGATAACCAGTACGCGTTCATGGAACAGGCCCAGCCGGTCGGCCGCGCCGGGATCATGCGGGCAAACTCCGCAGAATCCATGCAGCGTGCCGAAGTGCGCCGGTTTGCAAAGCGCCTCATCACCCGCTATATCCCGCCAAAGTCCGATGTTGCCGTGCTCCTGCCCTGCTCGGCAAGGAAACCCTACTCGCTCTCCCAGACCCACCGGAGGTTCCAGAATGCCATTGGCGGCCGGGCCCATGAGCTGATCGTCACCTCCCCGCTGGGGCTCGTGCCCCGGGAACTGGAGACAATATACCCGGCCATGCACTACGATGTGCCGGTCACCGGTTACTGGGATGCGGAGGAATGCGCCTTCATCGCCGGCGTCCTTACCGGCTATTTCCAGCGCAACCAGTACCGCCGGGTCATCGCCCATCTCGAAGGCGGCGCGCTCAAAGTTGCCCGGATGGCAGCAGAGGCATGCGGGATCGCGCTCGAATGTTCCTGCACGGAACGGCCGGCCAGCGATGCTGCGCTCAATGCTCTCGACGCGGCCCTTGCCGGGGAGCGGAGAATCAAGGACGACCGGCTCCACGGCATGATCTCGTACCAGTTCGGCGCTGATGTGGATACCCGGGGCACAACCCTGCGGGGCCACTACCCGGAAGTCTTCTACAGCAAAGGCAAAGCGCAGATCTTCTCCATCGATACCGGCACGGGAATGCTGCGCCCCACCTTTGACGGCTGGGCAATGATCCCCGAAGGCTACCGGGTCAGCATTGACGATTTTATCCCGGAAGGGGATGTCCTTGTCCCCGGGGTGACCCGGGCTGACCCTGGCATACGGGATGGTGACGAGGTGCTTGTTGTCGGTGCAAAGGCAATGGCGACCGGCCGGGCCGCGCTCCCCTCAGAAGATATGGCCCGGTCGCGCCGTGGCGTGGCTGTCCGGGTGCGTAAGATAAAAAAGATGTAAGTCCAATTTGTTCGATACAATTGCTAAACCATCCATGGAGTGACATAATTTGTTCTGGAGCGATAAAGCACAAACAGGGGCGAGTGAAATTATGAGAGTTGCCGTAAGTGCACAGGATTTACCGGAGATATTCCTGGCCGGTTCGATGGAGTCTATCTCATGACAGTTATAATCGCCATTCCAAAAGAACAGGCCCCGGGAGAACAGCGCGTGGCGTGCGTGCCGGAAGTTGTCCAGAAGATGACAAAGTCCGGTTACGAGGTCCGGGTCGAGCACGACGCGGGCTCAAACGCATACTACCCGGACGACCTCTTCATTGCCGCAGGAGCTAAGATCGCCACAAGCCGGACGGAACTGCTCGATGGCGCCCGGATTGTCCTGTGCGTTCAGCCCCCGACCGTTGCCGATGTCGATCAATATACAAAAGGAACGATCGTCATCGGGTTCATGAACCCCGCAAACAATCTCGCAGCAATCTCACGGATGCTTGAGGGGAAAATTACCGCATTTGCCCTCGAGTTCGTACCACGGATCACCCGTGCCCAGAGCATGGATGCACTCAGTTCACAGGCAACGGCCGGCGGGTATGTGGCAGCAATCATGGGTGCTGATAACTGCCCGAAGTTCCTCCCGATGCTGACAACGGCTGCAGGCACCATACGCCCGGCAACTGTGCTCATCCTTGGAGCCGGCGTTGCCGGTCTCATGGCAATCGCTACTGCCCGGCGGCTCGGGGCCCTTGTCGAGGCCTACGATGTCCGTCGCGCAGCGGGCGAACAGGTCCGGAGCCTCGGGGCCAAGTTCCTCGAACTCGAGATCAATGCTGAAGGAGCGGGGGGTTATGCCCGCGAGCTCACACCCGAAGAAAAAGCCCAGGAACAACTGATGGTCTCTGCCGCAGTTGCACGGGCCGACATTGTCATCACAACTGCTGCTATCCCCGGCCGGAAAGCCCCGGTCCTTATCACGAAGGAGACGGTTGCAACGATGCGGCCTGGCGCCGTTATCATCGATATGGCTGCTGAATCGGGAGGCAACTGCGAACTGACACAGGCGGGTAAGACCATACGGGAGCATAATGTCATGATCATCGGGCCGCAGAACCTCCCGGCCCGGGTGCCGTATCACACGAGCCAGATGTATGCAAAGAACCTCCAGTCGTTCCTCTCACTTCTCGTTGACAAGGAAGGTGCGATTGTTGGGGAATTTACCGATGAGATCCTTGTCGCGAGTCTCCTGGTCCATGCAGGCGAAGTGGTGCATAAACCTACGCGCGACCTCATGAACGGAGTGAACTCATGACTGATCTAACCACCTTCTGGACTGCGATTTATATCGTGATGCTGGCAGCGTTCACCGGCTATGTTGTCATCAGCCGGGTTCCAGCCATCCTCCATACACCCCTGATGAGCGGCTCGAACTTCATCCATGGTATCGTGCTTGTCGGCGCTATGGTCGCGCTTGGTCTCGCGACAACACCTCTCGAACAGGTCATCGGCTTTATCGCTGTTGTCCTAGGAGCAGCGAACGTAACCGGCGGTTACGTTGTCACAGAACGGATCCTCCAGATGTTCGACCGCAGCAAGAAGAAGCCCGGAAAGGAGGCATAAGATGGCCGAACTCTCCTGGCTGATAGACCCTGTCTACATCGTCACGATCTTCTTCTTCATTATCGGCATGCAGCGGATGAGCCACCCGCTCACTGCCCGGAGCGGGATTGTCTGGGCCGGCGCAGCGATGCTGATAGCAACGATTGTCACATTCTTTACGCCCGACCTCACGAACTTTGCCCTGATTGCGATCGCCATCGTTATTGGCGGAGGATTTGGCTACATCGCGGCAAAGCGCGTTGCAATGACCGACATGCCCCAGATGATTGCGCTCTACAATGGAATGGGTGGCGGGGCAGCGGCCGGTATCTCGGCGGTCGCACTCCTTGGTACAACCACCATGGCCACCGGCTCCCTTGCAGTCATTGGCGGCCTTATAGGAGCCGTTGCGTTCACGGGAAGTATCATTGCGTTCATGAAGCTCCAGGGCTGGATGCGTCCGCGGCCCATCACATTCCCCGGCCAGCAGATCCTGAACATGGCAGTCCTGGCACTAGCCCTTGTCTCCGGTATGCTCGTTATCCTGCAGCCGGCCTGGGTCCCGCTCTCTGTTGCTGTGTATCTTCCGCTGTTCTTCATCCTCTCGCTCGGGTTCGGGCTCCTCATGACGCTCCCGATCGGAGGAGCCGACATGCCGGTCGTGATCTCGATGTACAATGCTTTCACCGGGCTTGCCGTTGCTCTTGACGGGTTCTCGTTTGCAACCCCCAATTATGCGATGGTCGTCGCGGGTATCATCGTCGGCGCCGCGGGTACGCTGCTCACGCTCAACATGGCAAAGGCAATGAACCGCTCGCTCTCGAATGTCTTCTTCGGCGCTTTCGGTGCAACCGAGGAGACGGGATCGGAGATCCAGGGAAGCATGAAAGCTATTGAGGTCGATGATGTCGCGGTCCTGCTTGCTTACGCGGACAAGGTGATCATTGCTCCCGGCTACGGTATGGCGGTTGCCCAGGCCCAGCAGAAGGTCAAGGAACTAACCGACCTGCTCGAAAGCAAAAACGTCCAGGTAAAGTTTGCAATCCACCCTGTTGCAGGAAGGATGCCCGGGCACATGAACGTCCTGCTCGCCGAGGCAGGTGTCAACTACGACCACCTCTTCGACCGGGACGAGATAAACCCGGAGTTCCCAAGTACTGACGTTGTCCTTGTTATCGGCGCCAACGACACGGTCAACCCGGCTGCGCACCGGCAGGGAAGCCCGCTCTTTGGCATGCCTATTCTCGATGTTGACCAGGCAAAGAATGTCATCGTCCTTAAAAGAGGACAGGGAAAAGGTTTCGCCGGAATCGAGAACGACCTGTTCTACCGGGAGAACACCCGTATGCTCTATGGCGATGCACAGGAATCTGTCGGAAAGGTCGTGCAGGCGGTCAAGAAGTTCTAAGGCCCGTGAGGAACCTCATTCGGACCCGGGTCATAACCACCCTGCCGGTTATCTGGTAAGCAGTGGCAGAGTGGGGATATGACCCCGCTCTTTTTCCGGTGAAGCGAAGAAAGGGCCTCTCCCTGCCCGTATCGCCAAAGTCGGATATGCAAAGGAGCAGGGTCGGCGCAATGGCGGCGATTATATCCGCCAGAGTTTAGTTTTTTTTACAGAACAAAAAAATGAGAACTGGATATTCCTGCTCTGTAGAAACGCACATGAACCGGTCGGGTTCACGCCGGAACCATGAAAATCGGCAAATAATTTTTTCAACAATCTTGATCCGCCGCGGGGACGCCCGGTCGGGGGCGGCGGCAACCCTATTAATGGGGGTATAGAGGCATCAGCCCCCATTACCTTATTACGGGAATGCTATTTTCATGGGAAATAATTCAGAGTACTGACGCTCTTTTTGGCTAAAGCCGCCGCACGCTCGTGGCATCCCCACGCTTTGCGATTACGACATATTGTGGCACTTTTATCGTGAACGATCCTGAGTAATTTGGAATATTCTGGTAATTGGAGCCGCTGCACAGGCGCCCATCGGGGCGGCGGCAACTGTCCTTGTTAGGGTATAGAGGCATCAGCTCCATTCAAAGCAGATGAGTGTTTCCCAAGAGCTATCCGGTTCATTGTTTGCCCCGTCTTCATCCAGAATGCCACAACCCCCTCCCAAAAGGAATAAACCGTTTCCATCGCAATGGTGATATACATGGCATTCTGCACCTCGTGCGGCGAGGAGATCCCGCCCGGTTCAAAATTCTGCGAGA
>CAZMCL010000102.1:0-6460 GCA_964564375.1 uncultured Methanoregula sp.
AGAGGCAGACCCAGACCGGGTTACCCTGAGCATTGATAATCCGGAAATCGTACCCATTGGGGGCCTCCTCTCCCGCGAGACGATTCTGGTGACGCGTGGCAATCATCCCGCGGTCTTCGGGCCAGACAAATTCCATGACCGGCCTGCCAACAACATCTTCACCCGGTACTCCAAGGTTGCTGGCCATACGGTTGTTGGCAAAAACACAGCAGAGGTCCTGCACAATGATGATCGCTTCGTTGGCAGTCTCGACAAGTTACCGGTACTTCTCCTCGCTCTCGCGCAGGTTCTCCTGTGCCAGCTTCTGGCTGGTGATATCTTCGTAGGTACCGAGAACGCCGATAATCGTTCCATCCTGGCGGCGAAGGGGAAACTTGGAGGTCATGAGCCATGCCAGGCTGCCGTCCGATCGTATCTGGGGCTCTTCATAGGCTATCTTGGGCCGGCCGGTCTCCATCACCTGGCGATCATCGGCCCGGTAGCGATCCGCAATAGCCCGCGAGGCATGATCATCATCGGTCTTCCCCACCATATCGGCAGGATCTGAATAACCGACATCAAGGGCAAGAGGCTTGTTGCATCCAAGGAAGACCGAATTCCGGTCCTTCCAGAAGACCCGCTGGGGGATGGAGTCCAGCACAGCCTGGAGCATCTGCCGGGAGTCGAAGAGTGCTTCTTCCATCTTCTTGCGCCCGGTAATATCGCGGATTGAAGTGAAAATTACCTGCCTGCCGGAGAGTTCGTACACGGAGAGGAGTACGTCGGCGGTGAATATACTCCCGTCTTTTCTTTTGTGGATCCATTCGAACTGGTTGCTGCCCTGTTCCATGGCGGTTCGGATACGTACACTAGCTGCTATCGATGATTCCTGCCCATTCGGCTGTTTCTCCAGGGAGAGTTCCCAGGGTTTGACACCGGTGATCTCTTCCCGTGACGAGTACCCGAACAGGTCCAGGGCACACTGGTTGCAGTCCGTGTATCCCCCGTCCGTGAACATCAGGAAAGCGTCGTGGCTCTTCTCGAAGATTGTCCGGAACTTGAGCTCGCTCTCCGTGAGCGATTCTCCGGCCGCTTTCCTCTCGGTGATATCCCGCACGACCGCAATACTCACACGTTTTCCAGCTAACAGGACAGAATGGACACTGATTTCCACGGGGATACGGCTCCCGTCTTTTCTGGCGTGCATGGCCTCAAAGGTCGAGATTCCCCGTTCCTTCAGTTCCTTTCTGATGACCACTCCGGGCTTGCTGTGTGGACCCCGGTCAAGATCGCCCGGTGTTTTCTGTAAGAGTTCCTCGCGGCTGTACTGTGCCATCCGGCAGGCGACATCGTTGACATCGACAAACCTGCCGGGATAGTTGCTCTCATCCATCTCAAAGATCTGGATCCCGTCGTTGATGTTGTTGAAAATATCCCGGAACTTCTCCTCGCTCTCCCGGAGCTCATGCTCAGCCTTTATGCGGGAGATCTCCAATCGTTTCCGTAACATGGCCTGCCGGATCTTGTGTACCAGTTCAGCGAACTGCGCTTTCGACGATCCCCCCTTCTGGAGGTAGAAGTCGGCGCCGTTGTTGATCGCCTCAATTACGACCTCCTCCCGGCCGCGGCCGGTGAAGAGGATGAAAGGGATATCCCCGAAACGCTGCCGGACTTCCTTTAAAAACGTGATGCCGTCCATCTCCGGCATCTGGTAATCGGAGATGATGAGGTCGAACAACGCGGTCGGGTAATCGTCCAGCGCGGCTGTTGCCGAAGTGGATGTCGTGACCTGGATATCACCGGTCTGCTCTAAGAAGAGCCGGGCAAGGTCCAGGAGGTCGGGCTCATCGTCCACATAGAGAACCCGTATCACTCCTGCCATGAATATACATCATTTGTCTTATGTATATCTTTATCGGCACTACGAGGAACATATACGGGCCTCGAATACCAAATCCTTCCATAATTGTCCCTCGATTCTGCGAAAGACCGGTTGTTCACGCACCGCTTCAGGTATCTCCGGAACAGTTCCTCTGATATATCCCCGGCCTGCCAGTTCATGGTAGTGAGACAGAATTTTCCTTTGGACCGCGTAAGGTAAAGATCGAGTCTCATTTCCAGCCGGGTTTCCAGGGGCTCGGTTTTTTCCCTGATTATCTGTGAAGGGTCCGGAAACGGGGACTCCCCGCCAGGTAACCGGATGTTTTAAAAAATCTCGCGGCCAGTCGACATTTTTATCACCTCATCGCGAAATACACAAAGCGAGGAGAAAATAGTATGCCAGATCCCGCAAAAATCCCCAAAATGCCCAAAGCAGAGTACGACCGCCTGATCAAACGCCAGTGCGTATCCCGTATTGCTTTTTG
This sequence comes from uncultured Methanoregula sp., assembly GCA_964564375.1. Lineage (GTDB taxonomy): Archaea > Halobacteriota > Methanomicrobia > Methanomicrobiales > Methanospirillaceae > Methanoregula. The sequence goes on from CAZMCL010000102.1 coordinate 2,346, forward strand.
TGCCGGTGATCATCCGTATATTGCCCCGTTCATGTACGTATTCGATGGAAAGTACCTCTATTTCCTTTCCACAAAATACGGCAGGAAGATGGAATATTTTGCAAAAAACCCGAAGGTCTCTGTCGAGATAGAAGAGTATGCGCCGGACCTATCAGCCTTTACGTTTATCAGCCTTCAGGGGAAGCTTGAGGAGGTGAAAACCCCTGCTGAAAGAAAAAAAGTACGGGAGCAGTTCGTTGCGATGATCGCAAAAAACCGGCTTTCTCCCCGGGTCCTCACGGCTCTTGGCCACCGTCCGGATGACAGCCCTGAAGTGATCGTCCGCGAGGAGCGATCCATGGTATGGAAACTCGTTGGTGTGAAGGATATCGTGGCCCTGAAAAACGGCTGACCTTTCATACCTTTTCCCTCCTGCCTTTGGCAGGAAACACCCCCTTTATTACCTGCACCGTCACATGAGGCAGTATGCGCACTATGATTATCGGGATCGGTGCCCTTCTGGTTATCCTGATGCTGGCCCTGCTGTTCATCTGGTCTTCTGCCGGCACCATCCCGTATGCAGTTACGGGAAAGACCGGGGAGATCGAGTTCCGGCACTACCCTGAGCTGGTGCTTGCCACGGTCGATACTGCCGGGGACGATTACGGGTTCAACCTGCTCTTTGCCTACATCTCCGGTGGCAACAAACCCCGGGAAAAAATCCCGATGACCGCACCGGTCATAACATCGCAGAAAATTCCCATGACCGCCCCGGTGGTTTCCGATGCGGCATCGATGTCGTTTGTGATGCCTGCCGGAACAACGCGGGAGGAGACCCCAGACCCGCTGGACAGCCAGGTCCGGATCGTGACCATACCGGAACGGGACATTGCCGTAATCCGGTTTTCGGGATATGCACCCCCGGATGAGGTGGATGCAGCAACATCACGGTTGCAGGATGGGCTGAAAAATGGTGGGATTGTTACGACAGGCCAGCCGTTCCTGATGCGGTATGATTCCCCGTGGACGCCCGGGTTTATGCGGCGGAACGAAGTGGCAATAGAGATCCGCAGGTAGAGGTCTGTCCTGCAATGGCAGACCACCGGATTTCTTCTCTCCCTTACTTTGTGCACTCATTCTTTTTTTTCCGCAGGCAGGTCCGCGTATTAGCTGTCGAGGGTTAACACCGCGAATGGGGTTTTTGGAATCGTAACAACCCTTATCACTGATCCGTACACACAACCAACGTAACCATACAGAGATCCAGGTGCCATGAAACCCTTCCTGCCCTTGCTTGCCCTCATTGCAGTCGTACTCCTCTGCCTTGCCCCGGTCCAGGCCGAGAGCCCTACGGTCATCGTTGCAGATTACACGATCTCCCCTTCGGTCTTGCAGCCCGGGGATGTCGGGACCATCACCGCAACGATCCGGAACACCGCGGGTTCGGCAAACATCCAGGAAAGTACCGGTATCCAGACCGGCGGCTCTTTTGAGAGTACCCGGATCACGGATATCGGGGTGAATATCGAGAGCATCCAGCTGGAATCAAAGGATGTGGAAGTCATCTCGGGGAACTACAAACGGGTTGGTGTCATCGGCCCCGGGCAGTCGATCCCGATCACGTTCCTGGTCCGTGCCCCGGCACAGGACGGGATCTACTTTCCGGAGATCTGGATCGATGTCACGGGGGGCCAGAGTGTCCGCCAGCCTATCCCGGTCAACGTGAACACCCAGATTGCCCTGTTAAAAAAACCGGCCCTGACCGCCATCAAGACGGTGCCTGAGGGGGTAAACCCGGGCGGGGATATCGGTGCCAGGGTCGTTTTAAGAAACGACGGCCTCGCCCGGGCCGACCAGATAACCGTTGAGGTCAACTGCAGCAGCCCCTCGATCACCCAGAAAACCCCGAGTACGTTCCATACAGGCAGCCTGCAGAAGGGGGAGAACACCACCATCGACATGGTCTTCTCGACCGACAAGAACACGCCGGTCGGGATCAGCCGGGTCTGCCTGATCATCACCTACGCAAATCCGGATGGTTCGATCACCACCCAGGACGAAATTATCGGCATAAACATCAAGGGGAAGGCAAAGATCGGCATCGCCTCGCTCTCGACCGACCCGGTCCGGATCCGGCAGGGAGACGCGGTCTCGCTCGTGATCCGGCTCGAGAACACCGGGACGGACAATGCCAATTCCGTGAAGGCAACCATCGACCTCCCGATGGCCGGCGGCCGGGATGCGTACGTGGGAAAGATCGAGCCTGACAACGATGCCCCGGCAGTATTTGCCCTGCAGGCCGGAAAACCCGGGACCTATCCCTACAACCTGACCGTGCAGTACGAGGACGATTACGGGGTGCAGACCAGTACAGAGCAGCTGGAGATGACCGTTCTTGAGGGAGATTCGCCCTTTCTTTTCCTTGCAGTCCTCCTCCTCCTTGCCCTCTGCGGCGGTGCAGCATACTGGTATTTCGTGCTGAAGAGAAAGGGACCCGCCGATGCTTGAGGAAGAGCAGGTCGCATTTTTCCTTGCCTCCCGGCTCATCACCCGGGGGAACAAGGGCACCCTTCTCTTGACCATCATGATCATCGCGATGGTCTTTGTCAACCTCATCTTCCTCCCCTCCATCATTGCCGGCGTTGTCGTGCTCTTCAACCAGCAGACCATCGATTACAGCTATGCAAACCTGGTCATCGAGCCCCGCGAAGGATCGCTCCTGATCCAGGATCCGACCCGGCTCGTGGAGAAGATCAACCGGGTCCCGGGGGTTGTCGCGTCCACGCCGCGCTACTCCGCAGGGGCGACTATCGTGTACAAGGGGAAGTCCACAACCCCGCTCGTGGTCGCGATCGACCCTGAACGGGAACCGGAAGTGATGAAGGTGTCTTCCGGCATCGCGAGCGGCGATTTTCTGAGCGGGAGCGATACCGGCCAGATCCTGATCGGGACAACCCTTGCCGGGGACCGGGAGCAGAAGGTGGAACGGTCCCCGACCCTCGGGGGCGTGGATGTGGGAAAGACCGTTGATGTCACGTTCAGCAACGGCGTCACCCGGCAGTTCCGCGTGAAGGGGATCCTGGATGCCGGTTCCTCAGGTGTCGACAACGCCGCGTTCATCAGCAGGAAGGATCTTGCCGGGATCCTGGGAAATGACGACCCGGCCAACCAGGTGCTGGTTAAGACGCAGGCAACCGGGAATGAGGACGCCATGAGGCTTGTCCTGATGCAGTACGGGGTGCAGGAGCAGATCTGGACCTGGGAGGACAAGTCCGCGGATTTCCTCGCATCGATCGTGGGGAGCTTCAACATCATCAACCTCATCAGCACGTTCGTGAGCCTCATCATCGCGGTGGTGGTGATCTTCATTGTCATCTTCATTTCCATCGTGTACCGGCGCAAGCAGATCGGGATCCTGCAGGCCATCGGGATCGACCGCCGGATCATCATCAAGTCCTACATCATCCAGGCGCTCTTCATCTGCGCCTGCGGGACGGTTGCCGGTTTTGCCCTGCTCCTCGCCGTGCTCCAGTACCTTTTAGTCTACCCCCTGGTCTTTCCGGGCGGGCCGGTCGCCCCCCTCCTTGAGAGCGGGCTTGTCCTCCGGTCGATCGCCAGTCTCTTTGCCGTATCGCTGATCGCAGGCTTTGTGCCTTCATATCTGACCACCCGGGAGGAGATCCTCTCGGCAATAAGGGGGTAGCATGATCCGGGCGCACGGGCTTGAGAAGATCTACGGCAAAGGCAGTGTTCAGATCCGGGCACTGGACGGCGTTGACCTTACGATCGAAAAAGGGGAATTTGTCGGGGTGATGGGGGCGAGCGGGAGCGGGAAGTCCACGCTCCTGCACCTGCTCGGGCTCCTTGACCGCCCGGGCGCCGGAACACTGGTGATCGACGGGGTTGATGTCACGACGCTCTCCGAGCGGGAACGGACGCTCTTCCGCCTCAACCGGCTGGGCTATGTTTTCCAGGACTATGCCCTTGTGCCGGAACTGACGGCCGAGGAGAATATTTACCTGCCCTCCAAGGTGCGGGGAATGACCGCAAAGGAATGCACCCGGACCTGCCGGGACATCCTTTCGCTCGTGGGGCTCGAAGAACGGTACAATTTCCTCCCGGGCGAGCTGTCGGGC
>CAZMCL010000103.1:0-6449 GCA_964564375.1 uncultured Methanoregula sp.
CGTATCGGCTCACCCGCTATAACGACCAGGGGAATGAAAGAGGCCGAGATGCGCCTCGTAGGCTCATGGATTTCAACCATCATCAAGGATATCAGGAACGAGGCAACGATCAAGGACGTGCACGCCAAGGTCGTTGCAATGTCCTCGAAGTTCCCGCTTTACCCCGAATAAATCACGGAGAAAACCCTATGGCCACAATCCTTGACGGAAAAAAATGTTCAGAGAAGCACCTTGAACTCCTCAAAGAGGAGATCGGGGAGTCCGGCCTGTACCCCCGCCTCGCAACCGTGATCGTGGGAAATGATCCGGCGTCCCGGATGTACGTCCGGATGAAGCACCGGGCCTGCGAAACGGTCGGCATCGGCTCAGTGGGGATCGAACTTCCCGCAGATACCACCACAGGGGCCGTCCTTGAAGCAGTCCGGCGGCTGAACGCGGACCCGGACATCAACGGCATCCTCGTCCAGTTGCCCCTTCCTGAGGGGATAAATACCGAGCGGATCATCAATGCTATCAGCCCGGCAAAGGACGTGGACGGGTACCACCCGGAGAACATGGGACTCCTTTTGTCAGGAAAACCCCGGTTCTCATCCTGCACTCCGAAAGGAATTATGACGCTCCTTGAAGAATATAAGATACCGGTTGCAGGAGCACGGGCTGTGGTGGTTGGCAGGAGTATCGACGTCGGCCGGCCCATGGCGGCGCTGCTCCTCAACGCCGATGCCACCGTCACCATCTGCCATAGTAAGACAAAGAACCTTACAGTAGAACTGAAGCAGGCGGAGATTCTCGTCTCTGCCATTGGCAAGGCGCATTTCATCACGCCCGACATGGTGAAGCCCGGCGCGGTGGTCATCGATGTGGGCATCAACCAGCTGGATGGCAAACTGGTCGGGGACGTTGACTTTGCCGCCGTGAGCGGGATCGCGTCGGCGATAACGCCGGTCCCAGGCGGGGTCGGCCCCATGACGATCGCTACCCTGATGGAGAACACCTTCCGTGCGGCAAAGGAGCAGGTATGCAATCCTGTACTGTAAACAAGCTCATCATCGGTGGAGATGCCCCGGTCCGCGTAATGGGCGTAATCAACTGCTCCCCGGAATCTTTTTACAACGATTCGTTCATACCGACAAATGAGATCCATACAAAAGCGGTTGAGATGATCGAGGCCGGCGCCGACATGATTGATCTTGGCGCCCGAAGTACAGCCCCCAATACCCAGGCGATCAGCGGTACGCATGAGGCTGAACGCATTGATGCAGCGCTCAAAGAACTCGACGGCACCGGGTTCACAATCTCGGTCGACACCATGAACCCATGGGTGCTGGACGTCTGCATGAAGCACGAAATCCATGCGGTAAATGACATCGCCGGTTTCTCCTCTCCCGGCTACGTAAAACGGGTTGCGGACGCAGGCTTCCCGGCATTTGTCATGGCATCGGAGAATCAGCCGGGCGATGCGGTCGGACTTGAGGCAACCCACGCGGCACTGGCTACCGTAATGAAGCGGTGTGAGGCTGCCGGTATCGACCAGTACGTCCTCGATCCCGGTGTCGGGCTCTGGGTCGCGTTCCGGTCCTTCGATGATGACTGGGAACTCTGCCGGAACTATGAGACATTCATGAAGTACGACCGTCCGGTCCTTGCCGCAGTTTCCCGTAAGAGCTTCATCGGGAGCATCGTGAACAAGGATCCGCAGGACCGGCTTGCGGGGAGCCTTGCCGTCACCATGATGCTCCTCCAGAAGGGGGCATCCATTGTCCGCACCCATGATGTACCGGAGACCGTTGATACCATCCGCATTTTTGAGCGCCTGGTGAATCGTGGATGAACCGATCGTTTTGTGTTTTTGCACTCGCGACGGGGATCATCAACCGCAATGAATCCGTTACTGAACGGGTCATTGCCGCAGCGCAACAGGTCTGTGGGGGGTTCAGGGACGGAGATATTCTCATCATTGCCGAGACCGCAGTCGCCACCGCGGAAGGCACCGTGATCTGTCTGGCAGATATTACACCCACCCCCCGTGCCCGCCACCTGGCGGAGAAATACGGCATGGACGCAGCATCTACCGAGGTTGTCCTCCGCGAGAGCGATTCTATCGTCGGGGGCATCCCCGGGTTCCTCCTCTGCATGAAAGGTGGAACGCTCCTCCCTAACGCGGGGGTGGACGCCTCCAATGCCCCCCCGGGCTGCGTCACTCCGCTCCCCAAAGATCCCAATGGGAGTGCACAGCGGATCAAGGAAGAAATAGAACAGGTAACTGGGACGAAGATCGGGGTGATCGTTGCCGACAGCCGGACACACGCGATGCGGGCGGGTTGCAGCGGGGTTGCCATCGGTTGTGCCGGCATCCCCTCCGTCATCGACGACCGGGGAAGGAACGACCTCTTTGGGCGGAAACTGGAAGTTACCAAAAGGGCCGTTGCCGACAACATCGCCTCAGCCGCGGAACTCGTGATGGGCGAGGCGGACGAATGCACTCCCGCAGCTATCGTCCGCGGGCTGGGGCTCCCCGTTTCTGACGAACTCATCGGGGTGGAATCTATCGCTGCCGATGAGTGCCTCTTCATGGGTGTTTTTGCAAAGGGCCGCAGGTAAACGTTTTTTTGTGATGCTCTTCCCTGCAACTCCCCAACCCACAACCGATTCCGCAAGAGGTATTAACGAGAAGCGCGAGATGATCACGTTGGAAGATCAAAAATACAGAGATTAAGACCATGACGCCCAAACTGTTTGAGAAGATACTGATTGCAACGGACGGGTCGGAACGGAACAGGGCCGCCGTTACCGAAACACTGCGGATTGGACGCGAATGCGGATCGGTTGTTTATGCTGCCTATGTCATCGACATCGGGATCTTTGAGTCCGCATCCGCCGGGGCTTCTGCGGCGGATGCCTGGGCCCTGCTGCAGAGCGAGGCCGCCACCGCCCTTGCGCAGGTCAAGTCCAAGGGGGAGGGTGTGAACCTTGAGACCGTTATTCTCGAAGGTCATCCGGCAGCACAAATCGTGAAGTACGCAACAGAACACAAAATCGATCTCATAGTCATCGGCACGCAGGGGAAGAAGGGCATCGAACGCCTCCTCCTCGGGAGCGTTGCGGAGAGCGTGATCCGGTCGGCACCCTGCCGTGTCCTTGTGGTAAAATAGGTCAGGCAATAAGAACGTCAGCGTCTCCGCCGTTTGGCAAAATCAATCTTTATTTCCAGCGCTTTTTCCTTTTCCCTGATCGTCTTTGGCAGGGCAGCATCCGCCCGGAGAGCCGCGATCTCGGCAAAATCCCGGATCATGTCCGTCTTTTCATCATCGGAAAAATCTTCTGCATCCAACAGATCCATGAATGCATCTTCTCCTTCAACCGGGTTTTTTGGCGGTTCGAACAGGACGCGGAACTTTGCCTTGCAGTAACGACAGCGCGTGGGGTATTCACCGGCATGGCGATCGCCCCTTGAAAGGATCCGGAAGTTCAGGCCGGCACAGTCCGGGCATTGCCACTCAAGGGTGAGACCTTTGATCGTGCCGCTGGTGTCGCGTGAAAAGAACTTCTCGAACATGGTGCACCTGCCCGGTTCAGGGAGTACTGTTGAACGTTTGTTGGAATTCACATTAAAGCTGCGGTATGGGCAGGAACGGATTCACATCGACGGTGCCGTCATGCTCCGTGCAGGATACGGTACTGCCCTTCCGCAATCAGGATCTCAAACCGCGCCCCTTCCCCGGGGATCCCGTTCTCATGGATCGAGAGACCGGTAATACCAAGGATCTCCCGCGCTATGAAAAGACCATACCCGGTGTTCTGCCCAATCCCCCGCTCGAAGATCTGTTCCTTGTCGCTGTACGGGATCCCAACCCCGTTATCCTGGCAGATCACAACCACACTCCCGGCCGTGAACTGGTGCGTGAACCGGATCTCTGTTGTAGTCCTGCCGTGACGGATAGCATTGTCCACGAGATTGAAGATAACCTTCTCGAGCATCGGATCGGAGAAGACTTCCAGCGCATCAACATCCGCGCTGATGCGGACCCCCGCATTTGTGGTGATGGCGATAACACGCCTTATGATCCCGTCCAGGTTCTGCCACTGGGGGTTCTGACCACCGATTTCCTGGTAGTCCCGGGTGAACGCGATGAGCTGCTGGATTGCTACAGCCGCCTTCTCCTCGCACTCAATAATTTCGGACAGTGAGGGGTCCTGTACCCGCTGCTTTGAGAGCCCGATGTTGCCATAAAGGGATGTGAGCTGGTTGTTGATATCGTGGCGGGTGATTGTCGAGAGGAGGTTGAGTTTCCGGTTGGCCTGGAGGAGTGCCTGCAGGGTCCGGGTCCGTTCCGTGATGTCCCGCACCGTACAGACCATCATCGGTTCGCCGCCAAGGTGGACGGTGTTCATGTTGACCTCAACAGGAAAGGCCGTTCCGTCCTTTTTCCGGTGATAGCGGAGCGGGACGCGTACCTGCTCCTGCATAAGGGTATTCCGGGTCTTCTCGGGTTCATTGGAGATGTCAGTGATATGCATTGATCGCAGTTCTTCTGCCGTGTACCCGTACATGGTTATAGCGGAGGCGTTGGTATCCAGGATCATCCCGCTCTCCTTTTTAATCACGATGATGGAATCCAGTTCCGCGTCAAAGAGGGCCCGGTACTTTGCCTCGTTCTCCCAGAGTGCCTGCTCGGCGTTCCTTCGGTCAAGGATGAGGCGGGCTGTTAAAAAAAGCCCGAAGATAACGATGAGGTAAGCGAGGATCCGGATCATGATGAGAGCCGGTTCCAGGATATCCTTTTGCCCGAAGAGTGTGGCAAAGTGGGTGATCCCAAAGAGGCCGAATGCCGCACCTACATAGAGCGGGGCAAGCTCGTCAGTCTTCCGGTAACTCCAGATGCTCATGATTACGATGATAACGCACAGGAGGAAGTTTGCGATAACGAGCGGGTCGTAGACGAAGGACATGACTGAGTAATAATTAATTCCCGTCCACAATAATAAATATAGCTGTTTTTATTTGAGGTGTCGATAAAAATGCTGGCAGAACAGTTCAGTTTTTCCGATCCCGTTCGATCCGGTCGAGTGCCTGCCGGGCTGCGGATTTCTTTGCTTCGGATAGAGAGGGGCCGTAGCCTTCAAAGGACTGCCCTCCGGGGATTGTGACCCGGACCTGGAAGACCGGTTTATGGTCCGGGCCGGATTGCCCGGTCCGGTCGTATTCCGGCAGCGGTTCGCCCCGCTTCTGGAAGTATTCCTGCAAGGCCCCGATCGCGTTGTGGCGGGGATTGTAGTTGTCCAGTGCACCGGCAAGCACTTCGTTGACGAAGTAGGCGACATCATCGAGCCCCACCTCACAATACAGGGCCCCGATGAACGCCTCGAACGCCCCACCTGTGATCCGCTCGCCGTAACAGTTCTGCTCCCCGATAGAGCGCGGGATGAGGAGAGCCATTACGTCATTGTCGCGGGAGAGGTCAGCTAAGGATTTGTTCGAAACGACCGTGCTTAAGATTTCCGTCATCTCACCCTCATCGAGCGAAACGGGACCCTGGGAAAAGAGAGTCTGGGCAACGATCAGGTTCAGTACCCGGTCACCTAGAAATTCGTAGCGCTGCCAGTCCTCCTTTGTGACATCCCAGCATTCTGCATGCGGGTCACCATAAGCGGCATTGAACCGGGAGACAAAGGCTGTGATGATTGAGCCAATATCAGGATCCTGTGATCGCAGTTGTTCAATGAGCGATTGGCCTGACTGCTCCCTCATACCATGCCATTCTGCCATGCTGATTCATAATCCTATCGCTTTCGAACAACACTGACCCGTCCTTTCTCATCAGACAGGGTAAACCCAAGCTCCTCGAGATATGCCCGGCTCTTTCCCCTGCCATGGATAAGGAGTTCGACAAGGTCGTCCGGCTCGTCGATATCGGTATGCAGCCGGAACGAGTCGATCACCTCGACCGAAATCCCGGCCTCTTCTGCAATCTTCACGTGCTTTAAGAAACTGGCGCCGTAATAGTCCGCATGGAACCGCCAGGGCTCCTTTAGGTAAATGACATTTGTCCCCCCGCCCCGGCCAGGGACGATGGCCATATCTTTCTCTGTTGCGATCAGCCTCCTGACTGATGCCTCATCGGAGAGCGGGAGATCGGCCATGAAGATGAGGAGATCGCGCGACGTGGTCGGGAGGATCTCGTTGAGCGTCTGGTTGAGATCGGCATCCGGCACAGTAATCTGGACAAGATCGCTGTCAAAAAACTCCGTCCCGACAACCACCGGCGTGCAGTTCATCTCCCGGAGAGTGCCGAGCACGTCCTCGAGCATTAACTGCGCAAATTTCTCCCGTTCCTCAGGTTCCAGGACGGATGAGAGGCGGGTCTTGGGATTTTTGGGCTTATACGGGATCAGGGCATGCGGACACATCGTATAGCGAGGTTTGCCGGGTGATGAAAAAAAGGTGCTGA
>CAZMCL010000104.1:0-6399 GCA_964564375.1 uncultured Methanoregula sp.
ATCCTGGCTGCTTGGGGAAACCGAGAGGACAAGGCTGATCGTAAGGTACAGGTACAGGAGAAACCAGCCATTGAACTGTGTGAGGAGATTGTTTTGAAACGTTTCAACAATACCATCAATGAGTAAAAGCAGTGCATCAAAGGATGCTACAGTCGGGGGAAAAACCGGAAAAATACAACCCAGGTGCGTACTAAAAACCCATGTTACGCCCGAAAGAATGAGCGGAATGACAAAGAGCGGCGCGGTACTGATGATAACATCGCCCAAGTAGGGGAGCAATGGACGGGTATAGGTAACCGATCCTCCGTCTCGCGAGAAAAAGACTACATTCTTGATCCGGGCGCCGGTCAGGAGGCAGCCGGCTATATGGGCACACTCGTGGAGGATTACCCCCGGGGCGCGGAGAACATAATAAAGCGTCCGGAACGGTATTGTCGCAGCCCAGATAAGATCAAGAGTATACGAGATGGCAACAACCACCGCGCCAATTAAAAATACCATTAGAAACCCGATTGTTTCCATCATGCCACCGTAACTACCGGATCATAGTCGCCGCTTCTTCATAATAGTCTTCCATGGGAGGAAATAGCTGAAAAGCTCATCACCTTGTCGTGCATATCAGGGTCTGTATGCGGAAGAGAACCGGTGCGGTATCATCCGGTCACCAGGAAAATGACCGACCGTTCAATCACCTGGTCCATGAGAAGAGCCCCTACCTCCGGCAGCACGCCCGTAACCCGGTCGACTGGTACCCGTGGAGCGGGGAGCCATTTTGCCGTGCAGCTGAAGAGGACAAACCGGTCTTTGTCTCAATCGGGTATGCGACCTGCCACTGGTGCCATGTTATGGCCCGGGAATCATTTGAGGATGACACTATTGCAGCCATCCTGAATGAACATTTCATTGCTGTCAAGGTTGACCGCGAGGAGCGCCCCGATATTGATGGTGTGTATATGAAAGCATGCCAGCAGATGACCGGGCAGGGTGGGTGGCCACTGACCATTATCCTGACCCCGCAGAAAGAGCCGTTCTTTGCCGGGACGTATTTCCCCCGGTCGGGCCGCGGGGGGATGACCGGCCTGCTGGAGTTGCTCCCCCGGATTGCCGGGCTCTGGAAAGAACAGCGCGGCGATCTCGAGCGGTCCGCACAAAAGACAGCATCGGCTCTCCGCAGAGTGATCGTTCAGCATCCCGAAAGCCAAGTTAACAAGCGTCTCCTGAAGCAGGGGTATGATGAACTTGCTGCCCGGTTCGATCCTGTGAACGGGGGGTTTGGCAGGGCTCCAAAGTTCCCGACTCCCACAACACTCATTTTCCTGCTCCGGTACTGGAAGCGCACAGGATCCGCACCGGCACTCCGGATGGTAACCACAACGCTTGATGCACTACGCTGCGGCGGCATTCACGACCATCTTGGCGGTGGATTTCACCGGTACTCCACAGATGCCGGCTGGCGGGTGCCACATTTCGAGAAGATGTTGTATGACCAGGCACTGCTCCTGATGGCTTTTACTGAAGCATGGCTGGCAACAAAAAAGCCGGATTTTCAGACAACCGCGCTGGATATTTCCGGCTACGTTCTCCGCGACCTGCAGTCAGTTGAGGGAGGGTTCATCTCGGCCGAGGACGCGGACAGCGGGGATGGCGAAGGGGCGTATTATGTCTGGACAACTGAAGAGTTAGAACAGATCCTTGGCAGGGAGGATGCGGTGTTCGCAGCCAGATTTTTCGGGGTAACCGTCATGGGTAACTTTGTAGTGCCCGAGAGTGGCAGGAACGTAAATGTCCTTTTCATGAACCGCCGGACCGCAAATACCGGAACAGTAGTCTTTGGATACCCGGTCCCGGAATTATCCCGGATTGATAAGATTCGCGGAATTCTCCTTAAAGCACGAGACAAGCGCCCTCGTCCCCTTCGGGATGACAAGATTCTCGCAGACTGGAATGGTCTGGTTATTTCTGCACTGGCACAAGCGTATCGGGCATTTGGCGATCCGGAGTACCGCATGGCAGCAGAGCGGGCCATGCAGTTCATCCTGTCACATCTCCGGGCCCCGGAAGGCGGACTGTTCCACCGGTACTGTGATGGGGAAGCGGCAATTCCGGCTTTTGCCGATGATTATGCGTTCCTGATACAGGCCCTCATCGGTTTATACGGGACGAGCTTTGATCCGGGCTGGCTCAAAGAGGCAATCGCCATGGAGGAATATGTAACAGAACATTTCCTTGACCGGGACCATGGCGGGTATTTTACCGCATCCGATACCAGTGTCCCACTCATCGTCAGGACAAAGGAGATCTATGATGGAGTAACACCTTCCTGTAATTCCGTGATGCTGCAGAACCTTGTCCGGCTTGGCCACATGACCGGTAATCCTGTCTACCATGAACGTGCATCAGCGCTCGCTGCAACCTTTTTCCGGCTGGCCGCAGAGTCCCCGTCCGCGTACACGGCATATCTCATCGGCCTCGATGACCTGCTTGGCCCGGCAACCAATATCGTAGTTGCCGGCGAAGGCCGGGCGCCGGACATGCTGGAGATGATAGGACTGGTCTGGCAGAGATACCTGCCCTCGGTAAACGTACTTGTCCGGATTTCAGGTCCGGCATCTTCGGTTCTCGATCTCGTTGCACCTTTCACCCGCGCAATGGTTGCACTGGATGGGAAAGCAACTGCATATATCTGCCATGGAACCGTTTGTTCAGTACCAGTAATGTTGCCAGAAGATCTGGTTGCGCAACTGGACGGGAAAAAAGAGGAATGATTAAAGGTTCTTTAATGACACGATATCCTTTACCCCGGCCAGTTTCCAGACAAGGGATCGCTCCTCCTCGGCAATGGCGACCGGTGCGTCTGTAGGTGAATGCCCGAGCGCGGCAAGGATGTTACAGGAGAGGTTGCGTTCAACGATGAGGTCGACGAATTTTTCCCGGATGAGTTTCTTCTCAATCGAATCGTGAACTTCCTCAAGGTAACCATGCAGGGTCACAAATGTGTAGGAGGAGAGATCTTTTGTGTATTTCTCGATCTCGACAGCAGCATACGGACTTTTCCGGAAGTATTCAATCTTCTTCCCGTACTTCGTAGAGAGGAAGTAGAGGAATGAACCGTCAAAAACATAGAGAAACGGGGCAATATACGGATATTTCTCACCCTGGAATGCAATCCGGCAGACATATCCCCGCTCAATCAGTTTGTCATATTCAGCCTTGTCCGTGCGCGGGATTTTAATAATATCCATAACCACTCACACACCGTTCCCATGGAGGTAAGATAAATCTTTTGAATTGAGGCGGACAGTAAAAAAGCGGTTTAATGGTTGATTGTAAACCCTGCGTTTATCCACCCTGTCATCCCGCCAAGGACATTGGTGATGGCGGGATAATCATGCAGGGCAAGGATACTTGCAGCAAGGCTGCCTTTGTATCCGGAATCACAATAGATGTATACAGGGATATCCCGGGGGATTTCTGTAACCCGGCCCGCAAGTTCACCGGCATAAATGTGATGCGAACCGGTAATATAACCGTAATTATTCCGGTTTTTACTATCGCGAACGTCAAGGAGGAAGACATGCTCTGTAGCAAGGATATCCTTAAGCTGCCAGACAGAACATGTCTGCACCGTCCCGATATTTCCGGCCGCACGCGTCCATGCAGGAAATCCGCCATTCAGGATCCCGGCAATATTATCGTACCCAAGCCTGATGAGTTGCTGTACCACATCATCGATATCCTGGTTGAAATCATCGATGATGAGGATTGGACGATCGTAAGAAAGAATCCAGCCGGCAAAAGCCGAAATACCCTCGCGCCAGATGGATATACTACCGGGGATGTGCCCGGCAGCAAATGCCGTAGGCCCGCGTATGTCAAGTATCTGGCAGCCGGTTGCCATGAGGTTTCTCGCTTCGGTAATGGATGCGGGATGGGGGATTGGCAGGTGGTGGAGCAGGGGCGCGCCTTCCTTGTTGTAGTGTTCCATCTGCCGGAAATACGGGGGAATGTATAGTGACTCGGTCTTGCGCTGCTCAATAAACCGGTCCTTTCCCGCAAGAAGGTGCGGGTTTGTTGCTCTCTCGTACCCGATAGTTGAGAACGGGTGATCGGTGATATCCCCGCCGCAGATCGAACCGGCGCCATGGGCAGGACAGAGGATTGCCCCGTCTCCAAGCGGCAGGATCTTCTGTGCGATACTGTCATAGATCTTCGCCGCCATCTCTTCTTTTTGTGCTTCGCCAAAGAAATCCGTGCGAGCGATATCCCCGGAAAAGAGTGTATCCCCGCAGAAGACCATGCAGGCAGTATCGCCTGCATCCTGGTCCCGCAGGACCAGCGTGATGCTCTCTTCAGTGTGACCGGGGGTTTCGAGTATCGTGAGTGAGAGGGGGCCAAAATTGAAGATATCCCCTTCATGCACAGGTTTGCCATAGGAAAAATTCATGGCAGTTCCGTGAAAAATCTCCGCGCCGCACCGGGTCTGCAATTCCAGGGAACCTGTCACATAATCCTCATTCCGGTGCGTCTCGAAGATATGGGTGATGGCATAGTTATTCTTCCTGGCGATTTCGAGGTATATCTCACAATCCCGCCTGGGATCAATAACCACAGCCTTTCCCACGGCGCCGATGATATAGGAATTGTGCGAGATACCCCGGGCCATAATCCGCTCAAACAACATGTACAATCACCATTGTTCTGAAATGATCCGCAGGGGGTAAAAAATGTTGGGATGTAGTTGTTTTTTTAAGACACGTGCGGGTAGCGCAGAAGGATCGGATCGGTTTTTCCTGTTCCTGTATACTGGCGGATACAATCACAAATCTCGCGGAGGCTGATTGGGACATACCCGATGGTTTCTGCACTGACATTAATCTGACGTCCAGCCGGATCAAGGAACGGATACGTATGGAGATTGTTATTGTGATGATGCCCGTGGATGACCCAGCCGTCAAATGCCGGTGGCGCATCATCCGGGTCATGAATAAAAAGGAACCGGAATTCTTCATAATCAATAATAGTAGATTTTAGGCCCACTGGTTCGCAATCATCATGGTTGCCTGAAATGAAGGTGATCTTTCCTTTGAGTTCTTTGAGGTATTGTTGAGCCGGAAGCGCACTTTCTCCATACCTCAGGTCGCCTAGAAAAAAGACCTGCGAGTCCGGGCCGATAACAGAATTCCAGTTCCTGATGAGGACTGCATCCATCTCGTCTACATCGGAACGCAGGAACGGGCGCGAACAATACCGGATTATATTGGAATGGCCCAGATGCAGATCAGATATGACATATATATCATCAGAATCCGGTTCGGTAGCAATCCTGCGTTCAAAACCCGCAGCTCTGCGGTATGCGCGGAGCGTATTCTGCCACAACTCTTCATTATGGCTGTGACCTTCGTATAACCATTCCTTTTTAGAGAAATCGTACTCGGCAAGGATCTCTTCACCTTTCATGACCGTGAGACGGAGCCCGGCCTCATCGAGAAGAACAGGGGCAAATTCCGGTGCCCTGCAGGAGTTTGTTCCATGGATGAAGCTGTGCAACCGGTCCCGCAATTGAACAATTCGTCCGGTATTTTGGGCTGGATTTCCGGTCAGGTGGTAAAAGACCGTTGCCGCAACATCCGGGTCAAGGTGGTTGGCCACGGTCACATGAAACCATTTATTCTCCGGTTGCGGATCCCATGCATTCATGCTTGAACAGAGTGGCAGGAGCGCTTCTGCAATGTCACGGGTGAGCATGATTAATGGTCCGGACGGCCGGACCGCGAACGCAATTACGCTGCCGTTCATACCCTTGCGTTTTTCCCAACCGTCAAGCATGAAGGGGATTGGATCAAACCGCCCGGAAATCCATCCAATCACTTCAAGGAGCTGTCCTTCTGTTGCATTCGGGTTCAGGACGAGCGGGCCGAAGATCGTGACATGGGGGTGCTGCTCAATATGTTCATCGAGATGAAAACGAGCAGCAATGGATGCGATATCCTGCTTGATCCGCCACTTGGTCCGCCCCAGGCGGATTTCGACAAGGTAGGTGGTATCCATAGTAGAGGAACCCGTTATATCAGGGTATGCACCGTCCTGATGGTTAATCTATTGATACTTTTTTAGTGCTGATGGGGAAAAATTTATTATTTCTGGCAATAATGGAAGAACCGGTGTTTCCATCTTGGTATGCATCTGTTACAAGATGAGCAGCGGGCACCAGTCTCACCCCATCACGTGGATTACGCTGGGGACCTATCCCTGCACCGAGGCAGGGCTCAGTGAAGCGATCCGGCACGAGGCTCAACACATTGATTCGGTTTTTGCCATGAGAATTATCAAAGCCCGTGACAACGATTGTCGGAAAGTCTGGCTGGTCCAGCAATGCAGTCCATGGAAATGTTGCATGCC